>CALNCF010000465.1 GCA_937875035.1 uncultured Sphingobacteriaceae bacterium
TGGACGAAACGATTATCGACAACAGCCGCAACGACGCTCAGTTAGTGATCGACAACGACAGCTACTCTCCGCAGAACTGGAAGGTATGGACGGATCTTTCGGAAGCCTCAGCGGTTCCGGGCGCTGTTGAATTCCTGCAGGATGCCCATAAACGCGGGGTGTCTATCTTTTACATCAGCAACCGCGATACGGCAGCCATTCAATCTACGCTCGTCAACCTGAAGAAATTAAACCTGCCCAATGCTGACCGCGCGCATATGCTGTTCCTGACCAAAAGCTCTTCGAAAGAAGACCGGAGAAAAAAGGTTATGGAAGGCTACGAAGTGATCATGCTGATGGGTGATAACCTGGGCGACTTCGCCGGGGTATTCGATAAGAAGCCCTACGAAGAACGCCTGCTCGAAACCGACCGTGTGAAGGATGAGTGGGGGCGGAAATTCATTGTACTGCCTAATGCCACCTATGGCGAGTGGGAAAATGCCCTGTACGATTACGACCGTACGCTGAACCAGCAACAGCGCCATGAAAAACGAAGAGAAAAGATGAAGGGCTTTTAAGCCTGATCCGCCAGTAATACAACGGCCTCCGCAGGGGGCCGTTTTTTATGCGCCCCAGAGTCAAACCCATCTGCTCTTTCCAGGGGTTCGTCTATAAACCGGGGCTGTTCATCTATATTCTTCCGGTGGTATCCCTTCTTTCCTTATCATTACTTTACCAAACTAAATCAAAGTGATGAAAAGCTTATCCATAACCCTGATCGCCTGCCTGCTTTGCGGGATCCAGGCATTCACCCAGAATGTGTATGACCTGAACACGATCCAGAAGATCGAGATCTATTTCACCCAGCCGAACTGGGATTACCAGATGGATACCGCCAAGAGCGGCGCCGAAGGGTACACCATTGCCCAATGGGTAAAGGTAAACGGCGTACAGTTCGACAGCGTGGGTGTGAAATATAAGGGGAACAGCTCGTACAAGGCCAGCCAAAAAAAGAACCCTTTCCATATCGAGCTCGACCAGGTGCTCGACCAGTCGTACCAGGGCGTTACAGATTTCAAGCTGAGCAACTGCTTCAGCGACCCGTCCATGATCCGGGAAGCGCTCGCCTACCAGATCCTCTCCAATTACATGGACTGCCCCCAGGCTAATTTCACACAGGTATATATCAACAACGAGCTCATCGGCTTGTACACCAACGTAGAGTCGATCAGCAAGAAATTCGTGGCAAGCCATTATTACTCATCCAAGAACACCTTCTTTAAATGCACTCCCCCGGGCGGTGCAGGACAGGGTTCAGGCAAGAGTAACCTGAAATATATTTCCGAAGATTCAAGCCGGTATTATTCGGCCTATGAGCTAAAATCAAAAGCAGGATGGAAAGACCTGATCGAGCTGAGCGATACCGTAACCAATAACCCGGCGGGCCTACCGAAGATCATGGATGTGGATAAAGCGATCTGGATGCTGGCCTTTAACAACCTGCTGGTGAACCTCGACAGCTACAGCGGCACATTCTGCCAGAACTATTACTTATACAAAGACAACACCGGGCATTTTAATCCTACCATATGGGACCTGAACATGAGCTTCGCAGGCTTTACCCAGACCGGCGGATCGGGTTCTCTCTCATCGAACCAGCAGAAGCAGCAATTGACAACCACCCTTCATATCAATGATGCCGACTGGCCATTGATCAGGGATATTCTGAACGACCCTACCTACCGCAAGATGTATTTCGCGCATATGCGAACCATGAATAACGAGATGTTCGTTTCGGGAAAATACCAGAGCATGGCCGCGTCTATCCAGGCGACGATCGACACAGCGGTGCAGTCCGATCCGAATAAATTCTATACCTACACCCAGTTCAAAAACGGCATGACCCAGAATGTAAGCGGAGGGATGGGCGGAGGCATCATCGCGATCGGCACCCTGATGCAGGGACGCAGCGCTTACCTGGCCACCACTGCCGATTTTCAATACACTCAGCCTGAAATCACCGGGGTGACCGTGCAGAACAGCAGCCCGGCGATCGGTGATACCATTACCGTAACCGCAACGGTAACCGACGCCAGGCTGTATCAGATAAGTTTGTGCGCGTACTGATGTACGACGACGGGCTTCATCACGACGGAGCCGCGAACGACAATATATACGGGGCATCTTTCGTACTCGGCCAGTCGCAGGCGCACTATTACATCTACGCGGAGAACGCCAACGCTGCCCGCTTCTCTCCAGAACGCGCCGAATTCGAATTTCACAGCGTGAGCGCGACCCTTACGACCGCTAACCCGGGCGACATTGTGATCAACGAATTTATGGCTGTTAACCAAACCGATACGGTGGATGAGCAGAACAAGCACGAAGACTGGCTGGAGCTATATAATAACACCTCCTCTCCGATCAGTATGGCAGGGCTTTATTTAAGCGACGACTACGCTGATCCTTATAAATGGGAATTCCCTGCGAACGCGGTCATACCGGCCAACGGCTTCCTGTTTATATGGGCCGACAGCGACAGCTCTTCCACAGGCTATCATGCCGATTTTAAATTATCAAGCAACGGCGAAATGCTGATCTTAAGCTATAAGAACGGCACCGTGCTCGACAGCCTCAGGTTCGGCGCGCAAACAGCCGACATCTCCGAATCACGCTGTCCTGACGGCACCGGGAATTTCCAGGCTACCGCTTCTTCCACGCCGGGATACACCAACAACTGCGCCTTTAACGGTGTAGCGTCTGCAACAAAAGCATGGAGCCTGCAGGTTTACCCGAACCCGGCCTCCACGTTCTTTACTATTAAGCATAACAGCAGCGTGTCTACAGGAACCTTTAAGCTATTTGACCTGAAAGGAAGCCTGCTGCTGACAGAAAAAATTTCACAACCGGAAACCAGCATCCCGGTGGCTTCCCTCCCGGCTGGGCTTTATTTCTACCAGTTCTCATCAGGTGGAAATAGTGATGTATTGTTCGGAAAATTATCCGTTCAACATTAAGCACATGCCGGGTGGTTTAGTTTTAATCGAAAGCTGCTCCTCCGGGGGCAGCTTTTATTGTTCCCGGCGACGGACCGGACGCCGATGGGGAAAGCCATTGCTTTCGTCGACAAAAAAAACCTGAACATCGATCTTCATCCCGGGATGATTTATGAATCATCATCTTTATATTTATACAATCCCTGAGCTATGATCTCCCTCACCAAAAGCAATACACGTGTCCGGTTCATTATCCACCTGCTGGTATGGGCGATGCTGTTCAGCCTGCCCTATGTATTGTCATCAGGCACGCAGGACCTGCATCGTATGATGCGTTTCACCTGGCTGCCGCTTGCTTATTCCTTTATCCTTTTTTACATCAACTATTTCTTACTGACCGACCTGTTCCTCTTCCGTAAGAAGATCACTCTTTTTGTCCTGCTGAACCTGGCGCTGATCGGCATCTTTGTATGGGTACAGTACCTGTTCAGGCAACCGCCACCCATACCAGGTCCCGAAAGGTTCCCGATGCCCGGCATGCCGAGGCCCGCGCCTCCTCCTTTCAGATGGATGATCTATAAGGATAATATCTACCTGCTGATCCCGGTCGTTATTTCCGTAGCCTTAAAGATCACGGAGAAATGGGCGCGCACCGAAGCCCTGCAGAAGGAGGCCGAGAACCAGCAGCTGAATTCAGAGCTTATCCACCTGCGCTATCAGTTGCAGCCTCATTTCTTCTTTAATTCGCTGAACAATATTTATTCGCTGATCGACATTTCTCCGGCCAGGGCCCAGGAAGCCATCCACAGCCTGAGCAAGCTGATGCGCTATCTTTTATATGAAACGAACACCGACAAGGTATCGCTGAGCGAAGAGATCGGCTTTATGAAAAAATACATTGAGCTGATGGAGCTGCGCACCCGGGATGATATCCGTGTAGAGGCGCACTTCCCGGAGGGAGAGAATCGCTCCAGGATCGCACCGCTCCTGTTCATCTCCCTGATCGAAAACGCATTCAAGCATGGCATTTCGGCGACCGGCCCTTCCGAACTGTTCTTTAACCTGACCGTGAGCCAGCATCGGGTGCTCTTCATCGCCGAGAACACCAGCTTCCCTAAAAACAAAACCGATAAAAGCGGTTCGGGCATCGGGCTCGCTAACCTGCGTAAACGGCTGGACCTGCTATACCCCGGGAATTACCTGTTCAAAACAGAATCGGATGGGCAGCTGTTCAGGGCTGAGCTGATGATCAACCTTTCTGACGATACTTTATAATAACACCCTATTGATTTACGTACATTCGTATGATGCACAAGATATCCTGCCTCGTTATAGATGATGAACCCCTCGCGCTGAAGCTGATCCGGTCGTACGTGGAGAAAACGCACTTCCTCGAATTAAAGGGCGTTTGCAGCAATGCATTTGAAGCGATGGAGCAGCTGGAGCGGGAACCGGTTGACCTGCTTTTCCTGGATATACAGATGCCCGACCTGAACGGCATGGAACTAATACGTACACTCGCCCGGGCGCCCAAAGTAATCTTTACGACAGCTTTCAGCGAATATGCGATCGACGGCTTTAAGGTCGATGCGGTTGATTACCTGCTGAAGCCCTTTAATTACGAAGAGTTCCTGAAGGCTGCAAATAAGGCAAAAGAACGGATCCTG
>CALNCF010000466.1 GCA_937875035.1 uncultured Sphingobacteriaceae bacterium
GCTCTCGTAAGCTCTCCGGGGTACGGTGCGCAAACGGCGGCGGATGTGCCGGATGTTATTTTCTTTAAACTGTTGGTCTGCCACTTTTCCGTTGTTTTAAAGACCAGTAAATTCCGGCAATACCAATCAGGATCATGGCCGAGGAAATCAACTCTGCCTGCGTAAATGCTTTTCCGAACGCATGATACAAGGTATTCACCCGGATCTTCTCGATAAAGAAACGTTCGAAGCCGTTCAATACCAGGTATACGGAGAACATCAGGCCCGGTACGGTGATCCGCTTGCGGAATGACCATAGAAGCACGAAGAGCAGGATGCAGGCGATCGCTTCATATAAAGGTGTGGGGAATACCGGGAAGGCAAGCGCGTTGCAATGCGTGCCCTCGCAGCCCGGAATCGGGATCCCTTCGCCCAGCACATTGTTCGGGTAGTTGTAAGACCAGAACCAGTCAGGAAGAAAATCAAGCCATCCTGGCTTAGGACTTGTGTTCACAATACCCCAGTCTCCATCGCCCGACATCTGGCAACCGATACGGCCCACACCGTAGGCCAGCATAAGACCCGGGGCCGCGGAATCAAAAAGATGAACCACCGGGATCCGGAACTTATTGGTGTACCATAGTACCGCTGCTGTTCCACAGATCAGTCCTCCATAAAAGGTCAGTCCGCTGAAGCTGAATAATGAACCCCATGGATCGAGCGCGAACTCGTCCAGGTTTTCGAGATTATGAAATATCTTGGCTCCGATAATACCGGCAACCGCTGCAATGATCGTGATGTTACCCATCAACTGATACGGATGCAGGGGTACCTGCTTAGTCACCGGCTTGGCAAGCTGGTGTTTTTTCTTTTCGGCATAGGTCCAGTAAGCCATGCCCGCCGCGGCCAGTAAACCGCCCAGGAAGCTACCTTCCAGCGAGATCACCACGTGCTGCGGATTCGCCGCAAATTCCTGGTAATTCAGGATGATATAAAGAATCTTGTACCCGATGATAAAGCCATAAAGACCATTCATCAATAGCTCGTTGGCGCTTGCGGGCAACCCTTCCACAACCGTTTTAAGAGTTGGCTGCAGAAGCCCTTCCCTTTCCTTGCGTTTCAGCTCACGGGTAATGAAATAATTGGCCGCTACGAAGGCAAGCGCTACAAAGAAGCCGAATGTTTGTATGGGAAGCGGAATATGAATTCCAAGCAGGTCTTTGAGTAGATCGGAGATGGTTGGGTACATTTCGGAGGATGTAAATACGATTAAAGAATGATGAAACGAAGATAAAAATTAAAGCGGAGCTACCTATTTTTTCTTTTTCGCTTTTGCCGCTTCTTTGGCCCTGTTCTCTTTCACTCGGAAGGCGACCATTTTTGCAATGAGGCGTATAGGAAGCGGGCGATCGAGCGGAAACTGAACGGAACCCTTCGCGTTTTTATATCCCGAGATCTCTTCCTTAAAATGTGCGATCCCGCCCGGCCCGGGATAAAAGCCGATGTGCTTCGCATAGCCGGCAAAATATACCAGGATACCATAATACTTATATGCAGGCATCTGGTAGCTGATCACTTCCTCTGCTTCAGGCGCAGCCTGGAGAACGGTCGCCCGAACCTGCTCCAGGAGCATCCGTGTATCTATGGGAAAACCCGCGATGTATTGATCTACATCGGTTACCGGGGCTTTTTTATCTATCATATGCAGCAGTGTTATTCCCTGTTAGTGATGCAGGATCTCTTCCGGTTCGGCAATGTTCACATCTCCGTCGCTGTCGATGTTTACCAGGCGAACCGTCTTTAATTCGCGTACCAGCACCGGGTCGTATTTTACACGTACCTTGACATAGTTCCGGGAGAATCCATGCAATAAGCCATCCTTGCCGTCTGCCTCAAAAAGGATCTCCATTTCCCGGCCAAGCTGGCTCTCATAGAAATAGCGTCTTTTCTTCTCCGACAAGGTATGCAGCATTTTGCTCCGGTCGGCACGCTCGTGCAGAGGCACTACACCCGGAAGCCCGATGGCTACGGTGTTTTCACGTTCTGAATAGGTAAATACGTGGAGATAAGAAATATCAAGCCCGTTCAGGAACTGGTAAGTATCAAGGAAATCGGCAGACGTTTCACCGGGGAAGCCTACGATCACATCCACACCGATACAGGCGTCGGGCATTAGCTCCCTGATCTTCGCTACGCGGTCGGCGTACAGCTCACGGCGGTAACGGCGGCGCATCAATCCTAAGATCTTATTGGAGCCCGATTGCAATGGGATATGGAAATGGGGCACAAAACGCTTCGACCGGGCTACAAAAGCAATGATCTCATCGGTAAGCAAGTTAGGCTCGATGGATGAGATACGGATACGATCAATGCCTTCAACTTCGTCCAGGGCTTGTACCAGGTCGAAGAACGTGGTTTCGCCCTTCTCCCCGAAATCACCGATGTTCACCCCTGTCAATACGATCTCTTTAATGCCCGACTCACCTACCATACGCGCATTCTGCACAACACTTTCGATGCTGTCGCTGCGGCTCTTACCCCTGGCCAGCGGGATGGTACAAAAGGAACAGGTATAATCGCAGCCATCCTGCACCTTTAAGAAGGTACGGGTACGGTCGCCGATAGAAAATGATGAGATGAATGAGTTTGCCTGCTGGATAGGCTGGTTAAAGACGTCCGCTTTGGCTTTCTTCTGAAAGTCGCCCAGGTATTCCATTAAGCGGAACTTTTCGGAAGCGCCCAGTACAATATCTACGCCTGGGATCTCTGCGATCTCCTGAGGCTTCAGCTGCGCGTAGCAGCCGATAATAGCAATATAGGCATCCGGAGAATGCTTTAAGGCCTCTTTTACAACCCTCCTGCATTTCTTGTCGGCGTTATCGGTCACCGAACAGGTGTTGATAACATACACATCCGCGGCCTCCTGGAATTCGACCTTCTCAAACCCCTGGTCGGTGAATAACCTCCCGATGGTGGATGTTTCCGAATAATTCAGCTTGCAGCCCAGCGTGTAAAAAGCGACTTTCTTTCCTGTACTCATGTGGCGGCAAAGATAATAAATTTGTCATAACAGGTTGAAAATTCCGATAGGTTGAAAATCCTCCGGAACAGCCTTAACAGCCTCATTCCATTCCTTTTACCACCTGTACAGGCCGTGACTACATATTAAAGGCTCTTAACCTTAATTCGGTCAGCTTTTTCTTGGTATAGAGCGGGAACACCCCGTTCATCATCCAGTCGTAATAGCTTGGCTCTGAACGGAACACCTCGGCAACAGGCTTGCCCTTGTGCTTTCCGAAGTTAAATACCTCTACTCCTTTTTCATTGAAGACCAGGGTTCCGGCAAAATCCACGTTGCGCTGCACATTGGTGAACTGGTGCAGGGCATCTACATCATTCTGCACAGGAACGCTCTTATTACCCTTGCGGTCGGTATACTCCACATCCTTGTATTTGTCGATCTGCGCAAGCAATACTTCATAGGTAGCACGGATATCGGCTTCTGCCGAATGGGCATTTTCGAGCTCACGTCCGCAATAGAATTTATACGCAGCCTTGAGGGTACGCTGCTCCATCTGGTGAAATATATTCTGTACATCCACGAAACGGCGGTTATTCATATCAAACTCTACTCCTGCTCTCAGGAATTCTTCCATGAGGATGGGGATGTCGAACTTATTGGAATTATACCCGGCCAGGTCGCTGTTATCGAAGAAACGGGCTAGCACGGGAGCGAACACCTTAAAGGTCTGCTCATGCGCAATATCCTTGTCGTACAGGCCGTGAATGGCCGAAGCTTCCGCAGGGATCGGCATCTCTGGGTTGATCCTCTTGGTGAGCACCTGCTCGGTGCCATCGGGATTAATTTTCAGAACTGATATTTCTACGATGCGATCTGCAGCGACATTCACTCCGGTTGATTCGATATCGAAAAAAGCGATGGGGTTCTTAAGATTCAATTTCATGAATAACAAATAAGGATAAACTGGTGAACACATTCCGGCCCCGGACTAAACGGAGCGACGTATCTATGGATACCCTGTAAAAATAAAAAATCCCGGCCGATTGGCGGGATTTTTTATTTTATTCAGCAGGTAACTTGATTACTACGAATCTTTTTTCCATTTGATGGTACAGCCGATCGCCCGCGTGTAGGAGGTTTCAGGCTTCTTCCCGGTAAGCAAGGCATCTACGGCGGTCTCTACATATTTCAGGTCAGCCTTAGATCCGTCTTCGGTATTGTTATCGATCGCGCCGATGTATTCCACCACATTGCCCTGGGCAGTTTTCTGCAAGAGGTATACCTGCGGTGTACGGGTAGCGCCATATGCTTTCGCTATATCCTGCGTGCTGTCGAACAGGTACGGGAAAGGATATTTCTTTTGCCTGGCACGTTTCTGCATCTCTGCAAAGGAATCTTCAGGCTGAACTTTCGGGTCGTTCGGGTTGATGGCGATCACGGGGTAGCCCTTGGCCGCGTATTTCTTGTCCAGGTCGATGATCCGCTGCTCATAAGCCTGGGCATACGGGCAGTGGTTACAGGTGAAGATCACGATATAGCCCTTGGCCGAAGGCATGTCTGCCAGGGAAAGGGTCTTCTCATTCACATTTTTCAGCTTAAAATCAGTGGCTGTATCTCCTACTTTATAGCCTTGCGCAAAGGTTTGGGAGATGAGCACCAGGCCCAATGCAGCCATGAATAGTTTTCTGGTCATATAGTTATGGTTTGATTTGTTGATAATAAGATTCGAGTTGCTCGTAGGTAAGCTCGGCTTCGTAGAACTGGTACTTCCCTGTTTTCGCATTCACGATCAGGGTGGCGGGGATCGCCCCGCTCCAGGTTTCGCTTACCCGTTTGATGAAAGCATCCATATTCTTTTCGTTCAGCACGTGCACTTCCGACTGAATGTCTTTCTTCTTCACGAAGGGCATCACGGTACTCTTCAGCTTAGACGGAAAATCGAGGCTCAGCAGGATCACCCGCAAGGGCTCGTTCGAATGAACGGCATTCAGCTGATCAAAGTACGGCAGCTCTTTTACGCAGGGTCCGCACCAGGTAGCCCAGAAATTGATCACATAGATGCTGTCGCTCTGCACCCGAAAGTTTTTTTCTATCTCTGAAAAAGATACTACTTTTATGTGCTGTGCTGATGCAGCCCAGACAATGGTCATCAGTAACGCAGCCGTTAAAACGATTCCTTTCATAGTTTAAAAATAAGGATAAAATCCCTGGGATGATCCGCCGGAAGTAACAACGTTGTAAATGAGGAAACTGATATGTGCGCTTCTTATGTGCCTGCCGCCTGCTGCGATCCTTGCCCAAGACCAGGTACGAAAGGATTTTATTTCTTTTGAGCCCGGGATCGGCACTCATATCATCCTGGAAAATAAAAACGCCCTGAACGACTATATTCCCACATTCGAGCTCACCTACAGCCAAACCATGGGACATCTTCCGCAGCCATGGATCAGGTACAGCAACGCGAAACTGCGGTCTGTGCAGCTCCTCTATATGAACCTATCCAACCTCGACGGGCTTGCAGACAGTACGCCGGGGGTATACGGAAACTTCTACGGGATCATACCCGGCTTAAGCTTCGGGCTGATCAATACCTCTTATTTTAAGATGTATATGTACGGCGGCGTGGGCCTTGCCTATGTAAGCAAGACCTATTACGACAACGAGAAGAATGTGTTCATCGGGGCTCATATCAATTACGTACCCAAGTTCGAGCTGCAAATGGAAAGCGCCCTGACAGAAAGGCTGTCCCTAACCTTAGGGCTGCGCTATATGCACTTCTCCAACGGCTCGTATATATTACCCAACAAGGGCATCAACGTGGCATCGGCTAAAACCGGCATTAAATGGCAAATACGATGAGATACCGGTTAAACATATTCCTCTTCATCCTGCTCACCTGGCTGCCTGCTGTTGCGTACAGCCAGCACCTGGAGCGTAACACGCTCGAGCTCGGGCTAGGCATGGGTAAGCGGGCATACGTCAATTCAAAAAAGGGTGTGATGCGGGGAACGGCCAGCCTCAATTACAACATCCGCCTTAACCGTTTCTGGGACCTGAAACTGGGTGGCGACGCCATTTACTGGGATATTAAATACAAAGGCGGAAACTTTTACGATTCGGGATATCTCTTAAGCGCCAGCAATTACGAGCACTGGGCTTATGCAGTCACCGTGGGTTCCGATTTTAAGATGGGACGGCTGATCTTCACGAATGGTGTCGGCAGATACCTGTACTTTAAGCACCTGGAAGCCTACAATATCCAATATTATACCAAGGTCGGCTTCCGCTACCTCGTTACCAGGAACCTTACCGCAGGGGTCTTTCTTCGCGCGCACTCCTACGAAGCCGATTATATGGACTTCGGCATCAGCTTTAAATTATAGGGAGATCTTATCCTTGTTCTTATCGATCAGGTACTGGATCATGCCATCGGCCAGGCCGATCTTGGGCACATAGATCTGTTTGACCGCTGCCCACTTCATGATATTGATATAAATTTCTGATGCCGGTATGATCACATCCGCGCGATCCTGGTTTAGGTTCAGGGTCGTGATCCGGTCCTTCAGCGAGAAAGAATTCAGGTAAGCATACAAAGCCTTCAGCTTAACGAACGAAAGCGGCGCACCTTCCTTCTCACCCGACAAGCGGTGCAGCTTATTGATATTTCCACCCGTACCGATACCCCACAAAGGCTTCAGGTTCTTGGTGTTCACTTTCACCCAGTTCTTCATCTCTTCCCATTCCAGCTCGGTGTCTTTATTGTCGAGCATCCGGATCGTTCCGATATTGAACGACCGGGAATTGACCAGCTGCCCGGCTGTAAACACAGATACTTCCGTGCTTCCCCCACCTACGTCAATATATAAATACGATTTCCGGGGATCCATGTTCTGCTCCAGGTGAGAGGAATAGATGATCTGCGCTTCCTTGTTACCGGGGATGATCTCGATCCGGATGTTCGCTTCTTTCCGGATCCGCTTCACCACCTCCGGGCCATTCTTCGCTTCGCGCATAGCC
>CALNCF010000467.1 GCA_937875035.1 uncultured Sphingobacteriaceae bacterium
GTGATTCGGGGGCTCCCCTGGAGGAATCGGAATTGCACCTGATGGAAAGGGTGATCGAGCAGGTAAAGCCTTATATGAACGAAAAGGGATTGGCTGCGATCGAAAAGGATGGCTTATACGTGATCGATGAGGATGGCGACCTGACCACCACCTGCGTGGATGGCAATAAGGAATGCGCTTATGTAACCTTTGAGAATGGTATTACCTATTGCGCTTTCGAAAAGGCATACCGCGATGGCGTTTCCGATTTTCATAAGCCGATCTCCTGCCACCTGTACCCGATCCGTATTACCCGTTACCTTGATTTCGAAGCCCTGAACTACCATAGCTGGAGCATCTGCAACGATGCCTGTGTGCTGGGCGAAGAGCACCAGGTGCCCGTATACCGTTTCCTGAAGGAGCCGCTTATCCGCAAATACGGCGAAGACTGGTACAAAGAGCTGGTTTACCTGGTAGACCAGGAGAAAAAAGGCTGATCTTCATCCCCCGCTTTTATTTTTAATGCTGATTTAATCTCTGCAATATATCTTTTCGGTAGATTTGGTACCTGTTGCTTTGGCAACAGGCTATTTCATTTTTACCCAAAAGAATCTTATGCCTTCACGCTCTCTGGCATCCGGGTACTTGTTTCTGCTGCTTTTAGCAACAGGTATGCCTGCAAAAGCAGGCGCTTTTCCTGCTGATTCTGTATTTAAAAACGAGAATCATAATGCCCGTAAGCTGCTGATCGGCGGCCTGCACACAGGCCTTTGGTCAGGCTCGCTGCTTATGCTTAATAAAGAGTGGTATGCGAATTATCCCCGGGCCTCTTTCCATTTATATGATGATCACCTGGAATGGCAGCAGATGGATAAGTGCGGGCATGTATGGTCGGCTTACCAGATCTCACGGCTCTCGGATGCCCTCTGGAGATGGAGTGGTGTACCCGGGCGTGAGGCTGTTTACCTGGGAGGGGTTACAGGTATTGCCTACCAAAGCATCGTCGAAATACTGGATGGCTATTCGGCTCAATGGGGTTTTAGTTTGGGAGACATGGCCGCCAATGTGCTGGGTGCCGGAGGGTATGTCGCCCAGGAGCTTGCCTGGAACGAACAGAAGATCCGGGTTAAGTTTTCGTACAGGCCGGTCCGTTACCCTGCGGAGCTAAATTCCCGTACCACTTACCTGTTCGGCAACACCTATGCGCAGCGCATGCTGAAAGATTACAATGCGCAGACCTATTGGCTGAGCATTAACCCGGCATTATTGGGTATTACAACACAGCGGTTCCGCTGGATGAATATTGCCTTGGGCTATAGCGCTTCGGGTATGCTGGGTCCGTTCCGCAATCATTGGATAGAGTCTGGCGGAGGAGAGGCTTCACGATACGACCTGAGGCGGGAGCGGCGATTCCTTATTTCACCAGACATCGACCTGGAACGGATCCAGGTACGGCGACGCTTGCCAAAGACCATTCTTTTCGGCCTGAATGCGATCCGCCTGCCGTCGCCGGCGCTGAGTGTCGATAGCCGGGGGAGGATCATGCTGCACCTGCTTTATTTTTAGGCAGTGTAGGGCAGGTGATTTGACCTGTTTAAAAAGAGCTTCTGATTTTTAGAGTACAGCGGATTTTGTTATTTTCGCAAGATTCACCAAACGCTTAATCGATTGAAAGGAATAATTCTGGCAGGAGGCTCGGGAACCCGGCTTCACCCTTTAACGCTTGCGGTAAGCAAGCAGATGATGCCGGTATATGATAAGCCGATGATCTATTACCCGCTGTCGTGTTTAATGATGGCAGGAATTCGTGATATCCTGATTATTTCTACCCCACATGATCTTCCGGGCTTTCAGAAATTATTAGGAGACGGGAAGAGCTTGGGCTGTAATTTTTCATACAAGGTGCAGGAAGTTCCGAATGGGCTTGCACAAGCCTTTGTAATTGGTGAAGAGTTTATTGGTGATGATAAGGTCGCGCTGATCCTCGGGGATAATATTTTTTATGGTGCCGGCTTTGCTGAACAGCTCCAGGGAAATATCAATACTGATGGCGGTATGGTATACGCGTACCAT
>CALNCF010000468.1 GCA_937875035.1 uncultured Sphingobacteriaceae bacterium
CAAAATACAGACCAGGAAAGAACATGAACATACAGCCGCTCACATACCTGCTCGGGGATAACGGTATCTTCCCTAACAGCCGTCTCCCGGTATTGCATTATAAGCAGGCGCTTGCATTGCCTTTCTTCTTTCCTTCCGCATACGTAAAGAAAATATTCAGGGCAAATGGCTGGACAAACAACTGGCGCAACGGCATCTTCACCTTTCATCATTACCACAGCATTACACATGAAGCGTTGGGCGTGTATGCCGGCCGGGCAATCATCCTGCTCGGCGGTGAGGATGGCATGCATGTGATGATCGAGAAGGGAGATGTGCTGATCATTCCCGCGGGTGTGGCGCATAAGAACCTCGGCGCGGAGCATGACGTGCGCTGCGTGGGCGGATACCCTTCCGGGAGCGACTACGATGTGAACGAGGGCAAAGAGGGTGAAAGGCCGGGCACGGATCATCGCATCGCCGTAGTACCGGTGCCGGAAAGCGACCCGGTCTTCGGGGATAGCGGCTTACCCCTGCTATGGAGAGATCACCGGTTTATTGCCGGCTCCGAGCGATCTGTATAAGATGGATTCCATCTGCTATAAGAGCCGGAGATAAGGCCGGTTCGCGAGCGGGGAGAAGGGCCAGGGGATGACCAGGAAGATCAGGAGTAGCGCCAGCGAGAACCACAGCAGCATGGTCCGGAACTTGTCGCGGTCACGGGTCTTGTTCTTGGCCATGCCCGAACCGATGGTGATGAGCACAATGGCTACGGTCATCAGGCCGATATGGATCCAGGCAAAGAAAAAAGCTTCTATGTTTTCACTGATCTTCGCGCTTCCGGAAAAGAATGCCTTCACCCATGGGCTTTGCGCGTAAAGCATAATGCCGATGAGCAGCTGGATGTGTGCCAGGGTCGCGGTGAGGCTCCGGCTCCGGTCGTCTGGTTTTCCGAACGCTGCACGGTTATAGTAGCCTCTGGCTGACCGGAAGATGGCATAGAGCAGGCTGGCCAGTACCAGCCAGCGTACGATCGAATGGATAAAAAGCAGCGTGATATACATCGGTTAAAGCAGGCTTCGTATGATGATGGATCTGGGATTATTCCGGGGATGAAAATAAGGAAAAAAACGCAGGGTGTTATTCGTGGTTCCAGGCCTTGCCCGTATGGTGTTAAGCAGATAATCGTACCTTTAAAATGCATTAAAAATAAAACGATGGAAAAGAAGCTGATCGAGAACCATATCCGCATCAATGCCACGCCCGCGAAGGTCTGGGATGTGCTGGTGAACCCGGAGCAGACCCGGAAATATATGTTCGGCTGCGAAACCG
>CALNCF010000469.1 GCA_937875035.1 uncultured Sphingobacteriaceae bacterium
GCATCCAGATCGGCAAACTTCACATAGTCGCCGATGTATTTCAACCGTACGCTGCCCACGGCTCCGTTACGGTGCTTCGCGATGATGATCTCGGCCATACCCTTGGTGCTGTTCCCGTCATCATCCACATCCAGGCCGTAATACTCCGGCCGGTGAATGAATAATACCATGTCGGCGTCCTGCTCAATCGAGCCCGACTCCCGTAAGTCGGAAAGGATCGGCTTCTTGTTGCCCCCGCGTGTTTCCACGGCACGGCTCAGCTGCGAAAGCGCGATTACCGGGATATCCAATTCCTTGGCAATGCTCTTTAAGGATCGTGAAATATTGCTGATCTCCTGCTCGCGGTTCCCGTTCTTATCGCCGGTACCCGACATCAGCTGCAGGTAATCGATGATGATCATATCGATGCCGTGCTGCGCTTTTAAACGGCGTGCCTTGGCCCGCAGCTCGAAGATGTTCAGGGCAGGAGTATCATCAATAAAGATACCTGCTTCGGAGAGCGTACCCACCTTGAACAAAAGCTGCTGCCATTCATGCGGTTCGAGCTTACCCCTGCGGATCTTATCGGAAGAGAGTTCTGCTTCGGAAGAGATCAGACGGTTGGTCAGCTGTACGGCGCTCATCTCCAGGGAGAAGATCGCGATCTTACGCTTGCCGATCACGGCCGCGTTCCGGGCCAGGCTTAGCACGAAGGCGGTCTTACCCATGGCCGGACGAGCCGCCAGGATCACCAGGTCGGAGCTCTGCCAGCCCGAGGTCATACGGTCCAGCTCGGAGAAGCCCGAAGGCACCCCGGTAAGACCGTCGGCCTTGTCCTTTAAGCTCTCGATCTGCTCGATCGACTTACGGATCAGGGTGCTCATGCCTTCCGATTCCCGGCGAAGGTTCCCCTCGGCAATAGCGAACAGGTTCTTCTCGGCCTTGTCTAACAGGTCGAAAACATCCGTAGTATCTTCATAAGCGTTGCCGATGATCTCCGTAGAGATGCGGATCAGCTCACGCTGGATAAATTTCTGTGCGATGATCCGGGCATGGAACTCGATATTGGCTGCGGAAGCCACCCGGTTGGTCAGTTCCGTTACATAATAGGCACCGCCGACCTTTTCCAGCTCGGCGGTTTGCCGCAACTGGTTGGTAACGGTCAGGATGTCGATCGGGGAGGAAGCGGTGAACAATTCCTGGATGGCTTTGAAGATCACCTGGTGGGCGTCTACATAAAAGCTCTCCGGTTTCAGGATGTCGATCACGGTAGAAAGGGCATCCTTTTCCAGCATCAAAGCCCCGATCACAGCCTCTTCGAGGTCGCGTGCCTGGGGCGGGATCTTTCCTGAAGGGGTCGTGTTATTGGTATAGGGAGAAGTTCTGCGTTCTGTAAGTTTGCCTCTTCCGGTTCTTCCGGCTCCGATATCTTCATTCATAACCACAAAAATAGTCGATTCCGCCGCTTCTGCCGACTTATTTTTTTCACAAAAAACACCCGGATAAGTTTATGCTGATAAATGAGCCTGCAAATATGCTGGTTATCAACATGATGTGTGGACAACCTGTGGAAAGCCCGGGTACAAGCTCAAAATACCTGTTGGTACGTGGTGGAAAGCCGGCTGTGAATAAAATCGGCATTTGTGAATTATTATTAGCTTTGCCCGTCCCAAAGGATGCGAAATTTATGAGGTACGAAGAAAAGAAACAGCAGAACCAGATGATATTCGGCATACGGGCCGTGATGGAAGCGATCGAGGCAGGAAAAGAGCTCGAAAGCCTGTTCGTTCAGAAAGGATTAGGTGGAAGCCTGTTCCGCGAATTGCAGGCTCAGCTCAGTACCCAGACGATCAAGGCGCAATATGTGCCGGTAGAGAAGCTGAACCGTTTAACGCCTAAGAATCACCAGGGTGTGATCGCGTTCATTTCTCCTATCATCTACCAGCGCATCGAAGACATTATTCCCGGTATTTACGAGAAGGGTGAAGTACCCCTGGTG
>CALNCF010000470.1 GCA_937875035.1 uncultured Sphingobacteriaceae bacterium
AGAAGACCACCGCCGTGTCGGTGCCGTCGATGAACAGCTCCCGCGGCCAGCCTTCCACACCATACTGAGGCTCCTTTACGAGGTCATCATCGAGGAAGGAAGTGCGGGTAGTTTGGGTATAAACGATCCCGGTAGTAGCCTGGTTGTTTGGATCACGCTTGGCCAGCTCAAAACGAATAGCACAGTCAGCGCCCACCAGATGCGTGTTATGTCCGCGGGTATTTACCCGGCGTTGAAAATCTTCATTCAGGATCCGTACCTGCGACTCTACCTGCGCCGTGGAAAGCTTCTGCTCGTTCGTTCTCCATACCACATGGAACACGACCGGGATCACCAGGGTATCTTCGGCGCCATTCCGCAAATGCTCATGCCGGGCGCCCAGGGTACGGGCCGTATGTAGCTGCTGCTCCAGTGCGGGGTTCCGTGCGATCTTCCGGTTCAATACATCCATGGTCGCGCAGGTACGCTGCGCGAGAGCCGGAGCAGATAATAGCACAGCCAGTGAGAGTGTGTAAATATATTTCATAACATACAGAATGAGGTTCTTAATGCAGGCATCACCGGTCGTGCAAACGCTGTTCCACTTACCCGTCGCCGGATATAAAAGTATAAAACATCCTTCGTTCCGGAAAGAGGGTATAAAAAAAGGAGCAGGTTGGTTCCTGCTCCTTTCAACGGCTATCACACGATTGCCTTATTTCATTTCATCCTCGTCGCGGATCTCATTCTCTTCCTGGAATGTATTCGCCGGGAATACCTTACGGTACAATACCTCGCACAAGGCAATATTATGAGGGTTGTACAGGCCGAACATATCCAGCATGTCATTCAGGGCATAACCCTCCTCCGCATGCAGGATCATGGCCTGGCAATACTTCGTCCAGAATACGTTCAGGGCATAGAACAGGTCCGGATCGAAGTCGAGCGAAGACGGCAACGGCATCGGCTGGTACGCTTTGGCAAGCATGTGCTCGATCTCGAAGACAGGGATGGT
Source organism: uncultured Sphingobacteriaceae bacterium (assembly GCA_937875035.1). Lineage (GTDB taxonomy): Bacteria > Bacteroidota > Bacteroidia > Sphingobacteriales > Sphingobacteriaceae > CALNCF01. Next base: position 995 of record CALNCF010000470.1, read on the forward strand.
ATCCTCTTCTTCCTGCTCATCATCTTCATATTCCGGTTCATCATCATAAGCATCCTCTCCCTCAAAATCCTCCATATCGAATTCATGTGCCTCCACACTCGAACGCAGCATTACCGGGGGCATGGC
>CALNCF010000471.1 GCA_937875035.1 uncultured Sphingobacteriaceae bacterium
CACGGTGATCCTCACGGAAGAATCCAAAACCTATATCGACATTACCGACGACCTCACCTTCCTGAAGGATGGAAAAAGCTTCATCACTTCATCCGAAGCCGATGGCTTTAATCACCTCTACCTGTACAATATGAACGGTAAGCTGATCCGGCAGATTACGAAGGGCAACTGGGAGATCACCAGGTATTATGGTACGGATGCCTCACAAAAAGTGATCTATTACCAGTCGACCGAATCATCGCCCCTGCGCAGGAATATCTATTCCATCGGGATAGACGGGAAGAACAAAAAGAGCCTCACCACCCGCAGCGGTACCAACACCGCTCATTTCAGCGCAGATCTTTCTTATTTCATTAATTATCATACCGACGCCAATACCCCGCTGTACATCAGCCTGTACGACCATACAGGAAAAGAGCTCCGGGTATTGCAGGATAACGCAAAGCTGCGCGGCGTGCTGGATACGTACCGCATGTCGAAGAAAGAATTCTTCACGATCACCACCTCTGAAAACGTTACGTTGAATGCCTGGATGATCAAACCGCTGGATTTCAGTCCGGATAAAAAATACCCGGTGTACATGTTCCTTTACGGAGGCCCGGGAAGCCAACAGGTGACCGATGCCTGGGGCGGTAATAATTTCATGTGGTACCAGATGCTGGCCGCTAAGGGCTACCTCGTGGTCTGCGTGGATAACCGGGGAACCGGCGGACGCGGAGCCGAATTCAAAAAAATGACCTATATGAACCTGGGTAAATATGAAACCATCGACCAGATCGAATCGGCGAAATGGCTTGCCAGGCAATCTTATGTGGATGGAAGCCGGATCGGCATACAGGGCTGGAGCTATGGAGGCTATATGTCATCGCTCTGCATTACCAAGGGCGCCGATGTGTTCAAAACGGCCATTGCCGTTGCACCGGTCACCAACTGGAAATACTATAACACGATCTATACCGAGCGCTACCTCCGTACCCCTGCCGAGAACAAGGCCGGCTACGAGGATAACTCACCGATCAATTTCGTGAGCCAGATGAAAGGGAACTTCCTGATCGTTCACGGTACCGGCGATGACAATGTGCATTTCCAGAATTCAGCCGATATGGTGAGCGCGATGATCAAGGCGAACAAGAAATTCACTTCGGCCTATTACCCGAACAAGAACCATGGCATTACCGGGGGAAACACCCGCCTGCACCTGTACAATATGATCACCGATTATATCATGAACAACCTGTAAACCTATTACCTGAAACTATTTATTCATTAGCCTTTTTCACATGACTAAACCAACAGTATCACACCCTAAAGGATTGTACGTTCTGTTCTTCACCGAACTCTGGGAACGTTTCGGCTATTACCTCATGCTGGGTATCCTCTTACTGTACCTTACCGACGGCGCCAAGGGCGGAATGGGCCTTGACCGGAAGGAAGCATCAGACATTGTAGGCACCTATTTAGGCCTGGTATACCTTACCCCCTTCCTGGGCGGGCTTTTAGCCGACCGGGTGCTGGGCTACCGCCGTTCGATCCTGATCGGGGGCATACTGATGTCGGCCGGGTATTTCGGGCTGGCCATCCCCAACATGACGGCATTCTGGATCTCGGTGCTGCTGATCATTGTCGGCAACGGATTTTTCAAACCGAATATATCTACTCTCCTGGGGAACCTTTATTCATCACCGGAATACAAAGACAAAAAGGACGCGGGCTATAACATCTTCTACATGGGGATCAATATCGGCGCTTTCATCTGTAATTTCGTAGCCGCCTATATGCGGAACGAATACGGATGGGGCTATGCCTTCGCGGCTGCCGGTGTAGGCATGCTGGTAGGTGTGCTCTGGTTCCTGGCCGGAACGAAGCATATCAAGGAAGCTGACATCCGCAAGCCGGCCAATGAAGGCGACATGCCGGTATCGAAGGTGATGCTGTACGTATTCCTGCCTGCCCTGCTTTTCGGAGCCCTGGGCTGGTTCATCCCGGGGAACATCTTCGGCTCGGATTCTACGGATGCCTTTATTATTGCCTGCATCCCGGTGATCCTGTTCTATGTGAACTTACTGATGCGCTCCTCGAAAGAGGAACGTTCGCAGATCGCTGCCCTGCTTTCCATCTTCGCGGTGGTGATCGTATTCTGGGCGGTATTCAAGCAGAATGCCTCCGCCCTGACCACCTTTGCCGAAACCTATACCGACCGGAAGATCCCGGAGCAGGTGGTTCCGGTAGTGAAGCCTTTCGGGATGGTGCAGGAAGTACATACCGACCTGAAGGAGCATACCAGCTACGACCCTTATTTCAGGGCGATGAAGGATGAGAACGGCAACCGGCTCACGGTGATGAGCCCCGACCCTTATTTCCAGAATCTGCCGAAAGAAGAATGGCCGGAAGAAGGCAGCAGCTTAAAGCTGTTCTCTACAGAAATCTTCCAGTCAATCAACCCTTTCTTCATCGTGCTCCTGACACCGATCGTACTGGGCATCTTTGCCTTCCTGCGAAGACGGAACATGGAGCCTTCTACCCCCGCCAAGATCGGCTACGGCTTGCTGATCACCGGGTTCTCTACCCTTGTGATGGCCTTTGCCGTATTACATACCGATATCACCACGGATAAGGCGAACGCGCTCTGGCTGATCGGCTGCTATGCCGTGGTCACCGTAGGTGAGCTTTTCCTTTCACCGATCGGCTTGTCGCTGGTTTCCAAGGTGGCGCCGGTGCGCCTCACTTCCCTGATGATGGGTGGCTGGTTCCTGGCAACCTCTATCGGGAATAAATTATCGGGAGTGCTGGCCAGCCTTTGGGATAATTACGACCATAAAGAATATTTCTTCTATGTAAACTTCGCGGCCTGTATACTGGCCGGGCTGGCCATCTTCGCCATGCTTAAATGGTTGAGGGGGATCATCAGCAAGCATTAAAAACTATAGCTGAAGAAATAAAAAAAGATCTATAGTATT
>CALNCF010000472.1 GCA_937875035.1 uncultured Sphingobacteriaceae bacterium
TTGACGATATGCGCCGGGTTATTCATATAGGGCAGCAGGTGCCGGATCATCTGTACGTGTCCCATCACATTGCCTTCGTACATCCGCATCCAGTCGTCGTTGCTGAGCTCTGTGAACGGTTTATTAATGAGGGTACCGGCATTGTTGATGAGGATGTCGACGGTGCCGATAGTCTGCTGAATGAAAGGGATGAGCCCGTCTTCGTAAGGGTCACTCACGATATCGAACTGTACCGGGTATAAGGAGCATTCAGGATTCAGATCGCGCGCGATCTGGAACAAGCGTTGCAGCTTGTCTGCCGAACGTGCCAGCGCCACTACTTTATGATCATTGCTCATGATCAGGTCCAGTACGGCTTCGAATCCTACGCCGCTGCTGGCCCCGGTGATAATAATATTCATAGGATATCCTTAAGCTATATGAAACGGACAGAAGCCCGGCTTTATACGTCGTAATCTACAATTAATGTCGGGGTGGTCGGGTGCGACTGGCAGGTAAGGATGAATCCTTCAGCCACTTCCTCTTCCGTAAGCGCGAAGTTGGCTTTCATGCGTACCGCGCCTTCGAGCACCTTTGCGCGGCAGGTGCAGCACACGGCCCCCTTGCAGGAGAAAGGCGCGTCAAGGTCTGCTTCGATCGCAGCATCAAGCACGCTCTTTCCATCGGATGCCAGCTCCACGGTTGTTTCCTCTCCATCCATAATGATGGTCACCTGCGAAACGATCTTGCCGCCTGCGGCTACGGTTACGGCGTCCTCTGCCTTCGCAGCTTCGAGCGAAGCCGTGAAATATTCCAGGTGCACCTTTTGTTTCGGGATGTTCATGCCGGCCAGCGTTTCTTCGGTGTTCTTCATCATAGGGGTTGGTCCGCAGATGAAGAATTCGTTATCCGCCTTCGGGTCGACATGCTTCTCTACCAGCGCCTTCACTTTGTCGCCGGTCATAATGCCTGTATACAAGGCATCCAAAGGGTTTTGAGGCTGATCGAAGATATAATATACCGAAAGCCGGCTGCTTTCCGCCTGGGCTAAACGGTCGATGTCGTTCTTGAAGATGGTCGCGCTCTCGTCGAGGTTCCCGTAGAACAGGGTTACACTGCTTTGAGGCTCCGTTTTCAGTACGGATTTGAGGATGGAGAGCATCGGGGTGATGCCGCTTCCACCTGCGAAAAGCACATAGTTCTTTTTGTTCCCGGCCGATAAAGTAGTATGGAAATTACCCATCGGGGTCATCACTTCTACCATATCGCCTACCTTCATCAGGTCGTTGATAAAGCCTGATCCGCGCCCGTCTTTTACCTTTTTCGCAGCGATCCGGAGCTCGTTGTCGGCCACGGGGCTGCTGCATATCGAGTACGAACGGCGCAGCTCCTCTCCGTTCACCCTCAGCTTCAGGGTCACGTATTGCCCCTGGATATACTGGAAATCGGCTGCGATATGTGCCGGTATTTCAAACGCAACACTTACGCAATCAGCGGTTTCGCGACGGATGTCGGATATTTTCAAGTTATGGAATCTGGCCATCTGGTAAAATCGGGTTATATATTCAGGGGGTAAAAATAAAAATGAAAATCGATTTACGAACAATCGTTTATGCGAATTGTTATAAATGGCCCAGGCCTTTGTTTAGGGCAAATATTTTATAAATTTGCTGTGCTGATACCCCAAACGTATAATCAATATGGATCAAATCAAATTAGAGGAAAACTTCCAGGCGAAGCTCGATCGCAACGAAATGATAGAGCCTAAAGACTGGATGCCTGAAAATTACCGCAAGCACCTGATCCGCCAGATCTCCCAGCATGCGCATTCGGAAATTATCGGGATGCTGCCGGAAGGGAACTGGATCACACGTGCGCCAAGCATGCGCCGCAAGATCGTGCTGCTGGCGAAAGTGCAGGATGAAGCGGGGCATGGGCTGTATCTCTACAGCGCGGCCGAATCCATGGGTATCTCCCGTGATGAATTATTAGACCAGCTACACACCGGTAAAGCGAAATATTCAAGCATCTTCAATTATCCAACCCTCACCTGGTCCGATATCGGGGCAGTGGGATGGCTGGTCGACGGAGCCGCAATCATGAACCAGGTTATGCTGCAGCGTACCTCGTATGGCCCGTATGCACGTGCCATGGTCAGGATCTGCAAGGAAGAGAGCTTTCACCAGCGCCAGGGTTTTGAGATCATGCAGGTGCTGGCGAAAGGAACCCCGGAGCAGAAAGCGATGGCCCAGGATTCGCTGAACCGCTGGTGGTGGCCAAGCCTGATGATGTTTGGTCCTGCGGATGATAATTCTCCGAACTCAGCGAACGCTCTTAAATGGAAGATCAAGCGGGAAAGTAACGACCAGCTGCGCCAGCGCTTCGTGAACCAGACCGTTCCGCAGGTGGAATACCTCGGGCTGACGGTTCCTGACAAGGATCTGAAATGGAATGAAGAGAAGAAGGGATATGATTTCGGTGAGGTGAACTGGGAGGAGTTCTATAACGTGATCAAGGGTAATGGCCCATGCAACAAAGAGCGCCTCAGCGCGAAGGTTCAGTCGCACAAAGACGGAGCCTGGGTAAGAGAAGCAGCGAACGCATACGCGGCTAAGAAAAATAAAGTAGCAGCCGCTTAATTCTGATATGACAATGAGTACAGCACAAGATACACAAGGATTACTCTGGGAAGTGTTCGTTCAGTCGAAACCCGGACAACCACACAAGCACAGCGGAAGCGTGCACGCGCACGACAAGGAGATGGCATTGCAGAATGCCCGCGACCTGTATTGCCGCAGAAGCGAAGGTACCAATATCTGGGTCGTTCCGGCTTCAGAGATCGTAGCTTCTTCGCCGGAAGATATCGGTTCGTTCTTTGAGCCATCCAATGATAAAGTTTACCGCCACCCGACATTCTACCATGTACCGGAAGGCATTACGCATATGTAATTTTAGCTATGACGAATCAAGAAGCACTTGTTAACTATTGCCTTCGCCTGGCTGATAATAACCTCATCCTGGGGCACCGCCTTTCCGAGCTTTCGGGTAAGGGGCCTTTCCTGGAAGAAGACATTGCGACAACGAATATTGCCCTCGACCTGATCGGGCAGGCAAGCTCGCTCCTGCAATACGCGGCAGAAGTGGAAGGAAAGGGAAGAACAGAAGATGACCTGGCTTTCCTGAGAGGTGAGCGCGAGTTTTATAACACTTTGCTGGCTGAACAGGAGAACAAGGATTTCGCCGTGACCATTGCGCGCCAGTTCCTGACAGATGCGTTCGATTATTTCTTCTATGATGAGTTGAAGAAAAGCGCCGACGCCCGCCTGGCCGCTCTGGCAGAGAAATCACATAAAGAAATTACCTATCACCTGCGCCATACCTCCAAATGGATGGAGCGCCTGGGCGAAGGCACGGAAGAGAGTCACCGCCGTATCCAGGATGCCGTAGATAACCTCTGGAGATTTACCGGCGAATTATTCGAGATGAACGAAGTGGACGAGATCCTGTTGAAAGAGAAGATCGCCGTCGACCTGAACGTGGTGAAAATTCAATGGGATAAGCTGGTGGCCGAAGTGTTTGCCAATTCCGGCATCAGTATCCCTGAGAATGTATTTATGCAGCGCGGAAGCCGGGAGGGTAAGCATACCGAAAAGCTCGGTTACCTGCTGGCGGAAATGCAGCACCTGCACCGGGCTTTCCCGGGAGTGCAGTGGTAACAAGGCAGATAGAACGATTCAATACCTATAACCCTCATTCCCGGAATGAGGGTTCATATTTTAATAAGGAATAGTATGGAGCTTCAGACCGATCATATTAACCAGCTTCTGGGCCAGATCCCTGACCCGGAGATTCCCGTGATCAGTATCGTGGAGCTGGGTGTGGTACGCGGTGTCAGCATGGAAGGCGATAAGGTGATCGTTACGATCACGCCGACCTATTCCGGCTGCCCGGCCATGCGCACCATCGAGATGGATATCTTCAATAAGCTAAAGGATGAAGGCTTCGAGCATATAGAGATCAGGACCGTGCAGAGCCCGGCCTGGACGACCGACTGGATGGCTGAGGAAGCCAAAGAAAAGCTGAGAGCCTACGGCATCGCTCCGCCTAATGAGCACATCAACCAGCGTGTACGTTCGATTTTAAGTGATGAAGTAACCCATGTGCAATGTCCGCATTGCGCATCCTGGAATACACACCTGACCAGCCAGTTCGGCTCGACGGCATGTAAGGCATTATACAAATGCGACGACTGCCTGGAACCCTTCGATTATTTTAAATGCATCTGATTTTTTCAATCCTAAAAAAACGAACCTGCATTCATGAACTATACGCACATTAAATTCGAACACGCCGGCGCTGTTGCCATGATCACCCTGAACCGACCGGATGTATTGAACAGCTTCAACCGCGCCATGGCGCTGGAGCTGCAGCATGCATTGGATACCTGCGCTTCCGACAAGGAAGTGCGTGCGGTCTACCTCACCGGGGAAGGCCGCGCCTTTTGTGCCGGACAAGACTTGGCCGAAGCGATTGCCGAAGACGGCTTGCCGATCGATGTGATCGTGCGTGAGCATTATAACCCGATTGTAAAAAAAATCCGTGCTATTGAAAAGCCGGTGGTGTGTGGTGTGAATGGTGTTGCTGCGGGCGCGGGTGCGAACATTGCCCTTGCCTGCGATATTACGCTGGCAGCCGAAAGCGCATCCTTCATCCAGTCGTTCAGCAATATCGGTTTGATCCCGGACAGTGGCGGGACTTTCTTCCTTCCGCGCCTGGTGGGCTTGCAGCGTGCCACAGCGATGATGTTCCTGGCCGATAAGATCAGCGCCGCGCAGGCTTTGCAATTCGGCATGATCTATAAGACATGTCTGAATGATGATCTGCAGTCGGAAGCCCTGGCCATTGCTGAAAAATTATCGAAGATGCCGACCGTGGGCTTCGGGCTGACGAAGAGAGCATTGAACGAATCACTTTTCAATAACCTCGAAGATCAATTGGATATCGAAGAAACATTACAGGCGAAAGCAGCGGCTACATACGATAACCGGGAGGGCATTAATGCGTTCCTCGAAAAACGCAAGCCTGTATTTAAAGGAGAATAAACCAGGCAAGAATTTTACTGCGGATATACATGATAAAAATCGGAATTATAGGATCGGGAGCCATGGGTTCAGGGATTGCGCAGGTAGCTGCTTCCGCCGGACATGAGGTGATCGTTTACGATTCGGACCCGGTAGCGGCCGGTACGGCTGGCACGACGCTTCGTAAGACTTTAGAAAAATTAGTAGAGAAAAATAAGATGGATAGCGCAGGTGCGGAAGGGATCCTTTCGAGGATCACCTTTGCCGGTCACAGCGCGCGATTTTCCGAGTGCGGACTGGTGATCGAAGCGATCGTTGAAAACCTCGCCGTAAAAAAGGATGTGTTCTCAGAGCTGGAAAACATTGTAAGTCCGGATTGTATCCTGGCTTCCAATACCTCTTCCCTGTCCATCGCCTCCATCGCGGCGGCCTGTAAGAAACCCGAGCGTGTGCTGGGGATCCATTTCTTTAACCCTGCCCCGCTGATGCCTTTGGTGGAGATCATCCCCGCGGTACAAACAGATCCTGCCCGCGTAACATTTTCAAAAGAGCTGATAGATACCTGGGGTAAATCTACGGTGATCTGCAAGGATACACCTGGCTTTATTGTGAACCGGGTAGCCCGCTCTTTTTACGGAGAAGCGATCCGTATGATGGAAGAGGGTATTGCTGATATGGCGACGATCGACTGGGCGATGAAAACGCTCGGCGGCTTCCGCATGGGACCTTTTGAGCTGATGGACTTTATCGGGCACGACGTGAATTATAAGGTGACGGAAACGGTATGGGAGCAGTTCTTTTATGATCCGCGTTTCAAGCCTTCATTGTCGCAGAAGCGCCTGTACGAAGCGAAACGTTTTGGCAGGAAGAGCGGCATCGGTTTTTACGATTACCGCGAGGGCGCTGTAATGCCTGCTGCTACTGAAGATTCAGCCTTAGGGCAGTTGATCTTTACGCGGATCATTGCCATGCTGATCAATGAAGCGGCCGATTCCTTATACCTGGGTGTGGCCTCGCGCGACGACCTCGATATGGCGATGATGAAGGGTGTAAACTACCCGAAAGGCTTACTGGCCTGGGCGGATGAGATCGGCGTGGATATGGTATTGGATACCCTGGAAGCTTTATACCTTGAATATGGGGAAGACCGTTACCGTCCCTGCGTATTGCTGAAAAAGATGGTGCGCGATCGCCAGAAATTCTATCCTAATTAAACTCATAGCCGATGAAAACGCTTGCGCAAAAAGTGGTGGATAAGATGTACGATAACGATGCCTTCAGCCAGTGGTTGGGGATCGAGCGGCTGGAAGATGCCGCAGGGCGTTCGGTATTGCGCATGAGCGTTCGCAAGGAGATGCTGAACGGCTTTGCTATTTTGCATGGCGGCATTTCTTATTCCCTGGCCGACAGTGCGCTGGCCTTTGCGTCGAATGGACATGGGAAGATGGCGGTTTCCATAGAAACCTCTATTTCACATTTGGTAGCCTGCAAGGAGGGTGATGTGCTGACAGCAGTAGCGGAAGAACGTCACCTCGGAAATAAAACAGGACTTTATGAAGTAACGATCAGGAACCAGGACGATCAGCTGATCGCTTTGTTCAAGGGTACAGTGTACCGTACAGGCAAAGACTGGTTCCCGGAAGAAAATAAATAACCCAAAATTAAGAGTAGCATACCATGAGAGAAGTATATATTGTTGATGGTGTACGCACACCGGTAGGAAGCTTTACCGGGAGCCTGTCGCCGGTGAGAGCCGATGACCTAGCCGTGATCGTGCTGAAAGAATTATTGAAAAGAAACCCTTCGGTGGATCCAACGGAGATCGGGGATGTGATCATGGGTTGTGCGAACCAGGCCGGGGAAGATAACCGGAACGTGGCGCGCATGGCTTCGATCATGGCCGGCTACCCTGTAACTGTTCCCGGCGTAACCGTGAATCGCTTATGCGCTTCGGGCTTGTCGGCAACGATGGACGCGGTGCGTACCATTATGACGGGCGATGCGGAGCTGATGGTATCGGGTGGAGTGGAGCACATGACGCGCGGACCCTGGGTGATGTCGAAATCGTCGACCCCTTTCGGGAAGGATGTGGAGCTGTTTGATTCGAGCTTCGGATGGAGGTTCGTGAATCCCCGTATGAAAGAATTGTTCGGTACCGACGCAATGGGCGAAACCGCCGAGAACTTAGTCGATCTGCATCATATCTCCCGCGAAGACCAGGATAAGTTTGCCCTGGCTTCTCAGCAGAAAGCAGCGGCGGCCCGTGAAAAGGGACGCTTTCAAAAAGAAATTATCGCGGTAGAAATTCCGCAGAAAAAAGGAGATCCGAAGATATTCGACCAGGATGAATTTATCAAGCCGGCAACCAGCATGGAAGGGCTTGCGAAGCTTCGTCCCGCTTTCCGTAAAGAGGGCAGCGTAACCGCTGGAAATGCATCGGGTCTGAATGATGGTGCCGCGGCCCTGCTGCTGGCATCCGGAGAAGCCCTGAAAAAATATAACCTGAAACCGAAAGCGAAGATCATTGCTTCGGCTGTAACGGGCGTAGAGCCCCGCATCATGGGGATCGGTCCGGTAACGGCTGCCAACAAGGCCCTGGCGAAAGCAGGCCTGCGTATGGAGGATATGGATGTGATCGAGCTGAATGAAGCCTTTGCCGCCCAGAGCCTGGCTTGTATGCGCAGCTGGGGACTGGCAGATGATGATGCCCGGGTGAACCCGAACGGTGGAGCCATCGCGATCGGTCACCCCCTAGGTATGACCGGCGCACGGATCCTGAATTCGGCGGCTATTGAATTACAGGAACAGCATAAGAAGTACGCGTTGGTAACGATGTGTGTGGGAGTGGGCCAGGGCTATGCCGTGATCCTGCAAAATGCGGATATGTAATTTAAAATTCATCACGATGATCTACGAATTCAACGGCTACAGGCCGGTTATCCATGAGAGCGCTTTTATACACCCGCAGGCGACGGTTACGGGCAATGTGATCATCGGGGCGAAGGTGTATGTAGGCCCGGGCGCGGCCATCCGCGGCGATTGGGGCGAGATCATTATCGAGGATGGATGCAATGTGCAGGAGAACTGTACGATCCATATGTTCCCCGGAACGACCGTATTGCTGAAAGCATCCGCGCACATCGGGCACGGCGCCATTGTGCACGGCGCTACAGTCGGGCGCAACGCCATGATCGGGATGAACGCGGTACTGATGGACGATGTGGTGATCGGTGATGAATGCATTGTGGGCGCCCTGTGCTTTGTACCCGCAAAGACGGTGATACCGGCACGTTCGGTCGTGGTGGGCAACCCCGCGAAGATCGTGAAAGAAGTAAGCGACGAGATGATCGCCTGGAAGACCCAGGGCACCGCCCTGTACCAGCAGCTCCCTTCAGAATGCTACGCTACGCTGAAGCCCTGCGAGCCTTTGCGCGAAGTGCCTGCCGATCGTCCGAAGCAGCAGGATATATATAAGATCTGGAAGGATACACAGAAGAATTCCTGATCACCTGTTAAAAAAGAATACACGAAAAATAGAGAACCTATAACAAGGGAAAGATCATGATAAAATTAAAAAACTACGCGGCCGGTGAATGGGTAGAGGGTACCGGTACAGGAACGGATCTGTTCAACTCCATCACCGGGGAAAAAATATTTGAGGCCAGCAGCGCGGGTCTTGATTTTGGAATGATGATGGACTACGCCCGCAGAACAGGCGGTCCGGCATTGCGCCGTATGACCTTTCATGAACGCGGAAGAATGCTGAAAGCGTTAGCGCTGCACCTGAATGAAAAGAAGGAATCATTTTATAAAGTAAGCTGGGCGACGGGTGCGACCCGGGCCGACAGCTGGATCGATATTGAAGGCGGGATCGGTAACCTGTTCGCTTACGCGAGCCTGAGAAAACAGTTCCCCGACGAAACCTATTACGTGGATGGAGAGGTGGCGAAGCTTTCCAAAGAGGGCACTTTCATCGGGCATCATATAACCGTACCTAAAGAAGGGGTCGCGATCCATATCAACGCTTACAATTTCCCGGTGTGGGGAATGCTGGAGAAGATCGCGGTGAACCTGCTGGCAGGAATGCCTGCTATTGTAAAGCCAGCCACGGTCACTTCCTTTTTAACGGAAGCGGTGGTGCAGGAGATCATCAGCTCAGGTATCTTGCCTGAAGGCGCTTTACAGCTGATCTGCGGAAGCGCGAACGGCATACTGGATCATGTTATGTCGCAGGATGTGGTCACCTTTACAGGCTCCGCGTCTACGGGGATGAAGCTGAAAGTTCACCCGAAGATCATTTCCGAATCGGTGCCTTTCAATCTCGAGGCCGATTCGCTGAATGCCTCTGTTTTAGGGGCTGATGCGGTTCCGGGTACACCGGAATTCGACCTGTTCATCAAGGAGATCACCCGGGAGATCACCATCAAAGCCGGGCAGAAATGTACGGCAGTGCGAAGGATCATTGTTCCTGAAAAGCTGGTAGAAGATGTGCAGATCGCCTTAGGGCAGCGCCTCGCGAAGACCACGGTAGGTGATCCGAATGTAGAGGGTGTGCGCATGGGCTCGCTGGCGGGTAAGGAGCAATTGAAAGATGTGAAAGACCGTGTGCATGAGCTTGCCAAAACACAGGAGATCGTATTCGGGAATATTGATGAGGTGGCGGTCACAGGCGCCGATGCGAAAGCAGGCGCGTTCATGTCGCCGATCCTCTTCCTGAACAAGGACCCGTTCCGGTTCCAGGATTGTCATAACATTGAAGCCTTCGGACCAGTGAGCACCATTCTTCCCTATAAAACCACGGAAGAAGCGGTGGAACTGGTGAAGATGGGCAAGGGTTCGCTGGTATGCTCGATCGTAACAGCGGATGACCGCATTGCCCGTGATTTTGTGTTGGGCGCGGCGGCTTATCACGGACGTATTTTGGTATTGAATGCCGATTGTGCGAAAGAGAGCACCGGGCATGGTTCACCGATGCCGATGCTGACGCATGGCGGCCCGGGAAGAGCCGGAGGTGGCGAGGAGATGGGTGGTAAGCGTGGTGTGTTCCATTACATGCAGCGCACGGCTATACAGGGTTCACCTACGACCTTGACCGCGATCACAAACGTATACCAATATGGAGGCAAACAGACAGAAAAAGAGGTGCACGTCTTCCGTAAATATTTTGAAGATATCGAGATCGGGGAAACGGTGATCACCGCGAAGCGTACCGTAACGGAAGCAGACATTGTAAACTTTTCGAATGTAAGCTGGGATCATTTCTATGCGCATACGGACGCGACCTCTCTGGATGGTACCATTTTCGAAGGCAGGGTAGCGCATGGTTATTTTGTGCTGGCCGCTGCCGCGGGATTGTTCGTGGATGCGAAGAAAGGCCCTGTATTGCTGAACTACGGACTGGACGAATGCCGCTTCACGAAGCCTGTATACCCGGGTATGACGATCGGAGTGAGGCTGACCGTGAAAGAAAAGACCGACCAGGAAAAACGGAATGAAGAGGATGTAGCCAAAGGCATCGTGAAATTCCTGGTAGATGTATATGATGAAACTGGAGAAACCGTTGCGATCGCTACGATCCTGACCATGGTGAAGAAGCGGGATCAGTCGCGGTAAGAAGAATGAATGATGAATATTTTGCCGTGCGGGGCACCGGAAATTTCCGGTGCCCCGCACGCTGTTTACAGGGAGGACGGACAAGAGGCATTTCACGATCCAAATCTTCCTGTATCTTTGCCGCAGAACTTAAACACAAAGATTTTATATGATACAGGAAGGGAACGTAGTATCGGTTATCGAAAATGGCATTGCGACCATCACCTTTTCTCACCCGCAGAGCAATTCCCTGCCGGGTGCGGTATTGAGAACACTGGCGGCTGAAATTACCAGGGCAGGAGAGAACCCGGAAGCGAAGGTGATCGTGCTGGCCAGCGAAGGGGAGAAAACCTTTTGCGCGGGCGCCAGCTTCGATGAGCTGATCTCGATCAAGGACCTGGAAACAGGCAAGGTATTCTTTTCAGGATTCGCAGGTGTAATTAACGCCATGCGTAAGGCTCCGAAATTTGTGATCGCAAGAGTGCAGGGGAAGGCGGTAGGCGGTGGTGTGGGGATTGCCTCGGCCGCAGATTACACCCTGGCTACAGAGGCTGCTTCGGTGAAGCTGAGCGAGCTGGCGGTGGGTATCGGACCCTTCGTGGTAGGACCGGCCGTAGAACGCAAGGTCGGCTCGGCCTCTTTCTGCCAACTGGCCATTAATGCCACGGAATGGCAAACCGCATCCTGGGCGCGTGAAAAAGGATTATACGCAGAGGTGTTCGCGGATATTGCGGGCCTGGATCAGGCGGTGCACACGCTGGCTAAGCGCCTGGCGGCTTCGAACCCGGAAGCGATGATGTTATTGAAGAAAGCAGCCTGGACCGGAACGGATCACTGGGATACCCTGCTGATCGAACGTGCGGAGATGAGCGGTAAGCTGGTGCTTTCCGACTTTACCGTCAATGCGATCAACCAGTTCAAATCAAAATAAGTATTAAGCTGAAGAAATGGCTGAAGGGATGGGCACGTGGTGCTCATCCCTTTTTTATGGATATGAACCTGCCTTTTGAAGCAGATGTCTGCCTAATAAATGGCTAATCAGTAGTTTATGGGCTTAAAGGGATAAAGATTCAGTACAATTCACTGAAAATCCTAAATTTGCTGTTTTCCAAAACTATTGATGTTGTCCTTTACAAAGAATAAGCCCCAGTCTGCTATTTCAGAAGCGCTGCTCCTGAAGGCCTGGAAATCGATGTGCACGGCGAAAGCTATGGCCGAGCTGTACGAAGCGAACAAGGAAGTCACCGCGAAATATGTGCATGCCACATCACGCGGTCATGAAGCCATCCAGCTGGCATTAGGGCTGCAGCTCAAACCGCAGGATTATCTGTCGGCCTACTACCGCGACGATTCGATGCTGCTGGGCATCGGCCTGACCCCATACGACCTGATGCTGCAATTGCTGGCTAAAAGAGATGATCCTTTTTCAGGTGGACGCACCTATTATGCGCATCCCAGCCTGAAACGCGACGACATGCCTAAGATCCCGCACCAGAGCTCGGCGACGGGTATGCAGGCGATCCCGACCACAGGGCTTGCCATGGGCATTCAATACCTGGAGAAACAAAACCTGGCAGCGGAAAGCGATGAGAAGCCAGTAGTGGTATGCTCCCTGGGCGATGCCTGCATTACTGAGGGTGAAGTAGCGGAGGCTTTCCAGATGGCCGTGCTGAAGAAGCTGCCTGTTCTGTACCTGGTGCAGGATAACGAATGGGATATTTCGGCGAATGCCCGCGAGATCCGCGCGATGGATGCGCCGGAATATGCGCAGGGCTTTAAAGGGCTGGAGGTGCGCAGCATCGACGGGACCGATTTTATTCAATCATACGAAACAATACAGGAGGTGATCGACTGCATCCGCAGGGAGCGCCGCCCCTTCCTGGTACATGCCAGGGTACCCTTGCTCAATCACCATACCTCGGGGGTTCGTAAGGAGTGGTACCGTGACGACCTGGAGGAAGCTGCAAAACGCGATCCCTTCCCTAAATTTAAGATACAACTGATCGACCTGGACATCGGCATTGAAACGCTGGATGCTTTGGAGCAGGAGGCTGCCGAACTGGTGAGCGCTGATTACGCGCGCGCCTTGCAGGCCGAGGACCCTCGTCCGGAGGACCTCTTCACCCACGACTTCGCGCCGACCCCGGTAACGGAGGAAACAGGGGTGCGTGAGCCGGCAGGCAAGCAACCTACGGTCATGGTGGATTCCGCGCTATTCGCGGTGCAGGAATTAATGGCTAAGCACCCGGAATGTCTGTTATACGGGCAGGATGTGGGCGGAAGGCTGGGAGGTGTGTTCCGCGAAGCGGCAACCCTGGCCCAGAAGTTCGGCGACGACCGTGTTTTCAATACCCCGATCCAGGAAGCATTTATCATCGGAAGCACGGTGGGAATGTCGGCCGCGGGCTGCAAGCCTATTGTGGAGGTGCAGTTTGCTGATTATATCTGGCCGGGCCTGAACCAGCTCTTTACAGAGGTGTCGCGCTCCTGCTATTTATCGAATGGGAAATGGCCGGTAAGCTGTATTATCCGGGTGCCGATCGGTGCCTACGGAAGCGGTGGCCCGTATCATTCTTCTTCGGTGGAATCGGTGCTGGCAAATATCCGTGGCATCAAGATCTGCTATCCTTCAACAGGAGCCGACCTGAAAGGCCTGATGAAGGCTGCTTACTACGACCCGAACCCGGTGGTGATGCTGGAGCATAAAGGCTTGTACTGGTCGAAGATCAAGGGAACGGAAGAC
>CALNCF010000473.1 GCA_937875035.1 uncultured Sphingobacteriaceae bacterium
ATGGAAAGCCGGCAGTGAACTGCTCTGGCAGATGGAGTATGAGGGTAAGACCATCATCCCCGTCAAGGGTAAGATCGTAGAGATCGACCCGGAGCGTTTCCTGGCCTATACCACCTTCGACCCGAGCTCCACTATGGAAGACATCCCTGAAAATTACCTTACCGTTACCTATACGCTCAGCGAAGAGCATGGCCAGACCTTGCTCGAAGTTACCCAAGGCGATTACAGCCGGGTCGCCGATGGTGAACGCAGGTACCAGGAAAGCTATAACAACGGAGAGGGCTGGCAGCCCATTCTCACGGAGATCAAAAAAGTAGCCGAGGAAAGCTGAAGCTTTACAGCAAGCTGTTTTCTTCCTGCTCAACCTTCAGCCGGTTCTTGCGGCGGGGAGGCTCCGGGGGCGGCAGGTTCCGTTTAACGATGTCGATGCTGGCGTTCAGCTCGAAGCCGATCAGCAGGATGAGCGAGTTGATGAAAAGCCAGAGCATAACCACGATCAGGGTTCCGATGGAACCGTAGAGCTTGTTATAGCTGCTGAAATTATTGACATAAAAGGCGAAGCCCAGCGAGGTCAGGATCGATAATACGGTGGCCAGGGTAGAGCCCGCGGAGATGAATCGGAATTTCTTCACCGTAGCCGGACCGAAATAATACAGGGTGGAGATCACCGAAAGGAACAGCGCCAGGATGATCAGCCAGCGTACCATCAGCAGGGAATAGAAAAGGAATACCCCCTTAATGATCCCCTCTTTTTTCAGCAGGGTAATAAAGAATTCCCCGGCTACGATCATCGAGATACCCAGCACGATGAGCAGGGAGAACAGGATGGTAATGAACGTAGCGACCATCCGCTGCTTCCAGCCGGAGCGCGTTTCCAGGATGAGCGAAGACTTGTTGAAGCTGCGCATCAGGGCCATTACCCCGTTGGTCGCGAAGAAGAGCGCCGATACAAAGCCCAGGGAAAGGAGCCCCCCGTTCTGGTTCTCGATAATGTCGAGCAGGGTGGTCTGTACCGCCAGGAACGCGTTCTTAGGCAAAACCTGCAAGAGGATGTACATGAGCTGATCCTGGAAATCTTTAATGGGAATATAAGGGATCAGGGTGAACAGGAAGATGGTGGCCGGGAAGATGGCCAGCAAAAAGTTAAAAGCCAGGGCAGAAGCCTTGGTCGTAAGCGATTCCTTGCCCAGCTCTTTAATGAAGAAGTCGGCTACGGTATACAGGGGCAGACGGTCGAAGCCGGGCAGCGTGGTGCGCTTGCTCCAGCCGATCACTAACCGGTACAGTCTCCATTCCTTGATGATCCGTGTTAACCACTTCATGCCGCTTCGCGTTATTCACTAAAATAAGACTTTAATTGATTTAAAAAGCCTTCGGGTCCGAGGCAGGGGCGTTTGGTAGCCATGTTTACAAACACCAGGGTGGTCTCCCCGATATTGATAAGCTCCTGTTTCTCATTATACAATTCGTAGGTGAAATGAATGCGCGTGCCCGGCATCTCTTTCAGCATGGTGCGTACCGTGATCTCTTCATCATAAAAAGCAGGCTTGATGTACTTGCATTTCAGCTCGAGCACCGGCATCATAATGCCATCCTGCTCGAAGCCCCTGTAGCTCAGGCCCATGCTGCGCAGCATCTCTACACGCGCTACTTCGTAGAACTGCGCGTAATTGCCGTAATACATATAGCCCATCTGGTCGGTTTCCCCGTAGCGTACTCTTATTTTGGTTTCGTGTGTAAACATAACTGGTGTTCAGGTAATACTCTTCATAACAGGAAAGCTCCTGCTATGATTGGATAAAAATGATCTTTATTTGCGGATGTTCCGTTCGTTCAGCGCGCGCTGGAACTTGCGGGCGTTCAGCTTGTGCTCGGCAAAGGTCGTGGCGAAATTATGATATCCTGAGAAATCTTCCCGGGCACAGAAGTAAATGTAGCCATGATGCTCATAATGAAGCACGGCGTCGATGGCAGCGATGGAGGGCATCGCGATCGGTCCGGGAGGCAGCCCGCCGTAGCGGTAGGTATTATAGGGCGAGTCTTTCATCAGCAGCTTGTTGATCACCCGCTGCACGCTGAAATCCCCGTTGGCAAAGATCACCGTAGGGTCGGCCTCGAGCTTCATGCCTTTTTTCAGCCGGTTCATATATACCCCGGCGATCCGCGGCATCTCTGCATCCACCAGTGCTTCCTGGTCGACGATCGAGGCCAGGATGCTCACCTGCGCCTTGCTCAGGTTGATGGCTTTGGCTTCCGCCAGGCGTTTCTCCGTCCAGAATTTCTGATACTCGCTGAACATCCGGTCCATGAATTTCTCTTCCGTTGTATTCCAGAAGAACTCATACGTATTAGGGATGAACATGGTGTATATCTGCTCCGCGTTGAGCTCGTATTTCTTCAGGTACTCATCGTCGGAAAGCTTTTCGAGGAACGAAGCCGAATCGATCTCCAGGCTGCGGCTGATATAGCCGGCGAACTGCGACTTTAAACGGATGTTGCGGAAGCTCAGCTTTACCGGTTCCTGGTTGCCCGACCGGAGCATCCGCACGATCTGTAAATTGTTCATGCCCTTGCGAAGCCTGTATTTGCCGGGCTTTACCTTTGCCGGGTATTTGAGCTGTTCCGCTACCCAGATAAACGAAGCTTCATTCTTTAAAAGCTGATGTTCGCTGATATTCCTGGTCAGCTCCAGGAAGGAGCTCCCGGTGCGGATATAGAGGTAGCTGCTTTCTTCCGCGTTCACATTCGGCCGGAACAGCTTCAGGTAAATATTGATGCCGATAGCGAGAACGGCAAGCAGCAGCAGGGCGGCAATGGTGTAAATGATCTTCTTTTTCTTCGGTGTCTGGCTCATATTATACGTTCAGTTCCGACAGGATCTGCCGGGCTTGTTGGTTCGATGGATTCTTTTTTAATAACGATTTCAGGAGCGCTTCTGCTTCCTTCCTGCGCCCGGTATAGAGATACAGACCGATCTTATTGAAGATCGCCGGCTCATAATCGGGATCGAGGCTCGTGGCCCGGTTATACAGGTCTTCCGCTTCTTTCAGGCGGTTTTCCCGCAGGTACATATAGCCGAGGTTCGAAAGCGCCGGCACGAATTTCGGGTTTTCCTTTACAATGAACTCGTAGTTTTTCTTTGCAGATGCATAGTCTTCCATATTGGTTTGCATCCCTGCCAGCTTGTTCCTGAATTCAAGAATGTAAGGCGACTGCTCTACAGACGCTTTGTAATAGGCGAGGGCCTGGCTTAGGTTGCCGGTTTCCGCATAGGCATCGCCGATGCGGTACAGGGTCCACGAATCCTTGCTGAAGCCGATGCCCTTTTGTGAGGCCAGCGCGCTGATCGCTCTGGCATCGTTCTTCAGGAAATACAAACGTACCCGGCAGTCGAAGAGGTGCGTTTCAGAATAGCTTCCCTTCTGGTTTAAATAAAAAGCGGCCGAATCGAGGAACTCCTTTTTTGGATCGAATTTTTCGAAATAGGAGAGGTATGCTTCTCCCTTGATATGCGGATCGGGGTTTGGATTGTTGATTGCCGCGATGCCGATAAAGCGTTTAACGGCTTGCTGTTCCTGCTGTTTGATCGGCTTCTGGATCTTGTGATCGTGCACCGTAACATGCGGGATGTCGATAGTACCCGTGCTGGGCATATGGCACTTCCAGCAATTATCATTATTGATCCTGCGCGCGCTCATCTTCTCGGTGCACTCCGGCAGTTGCGCGTACTCCTTGCTTCCGTGGCACGACTTACAGGCATCGTTGAACTGCGCGTCCTTCGTTTCTTTAATGCTCACGTGCGGGTTATGGCAGGAGATACAGGTCAGGGAGGATACGCTTTCGTTCCGTTCCGGGCTGTTCACATACTTCTTCTGTTCGGTGCGGATCTTCTGCGCATTGCTCTGCACAAAGCATCGGCTTTGCTTCAAACGGTCGGCATGCGAAGCCATGATGAACTGCTTGTCGTCTGTGTACCTGGGCAGGAATACGTTCATGTAATCGGAGAGCTTTTGTCCCGGCTTAAAGTCGAAGAACGACTTGCCCTCTTTCAGCACGGCATTGCCTTGCAGATGGCAGCGCTGGCATACATCCACCTGTAATTCATACGACAGTTTCTTCGGGTTGACGATGGTATAGTCGATATGGGTAGCCGTGTCGACCAGCTTACCCAATGCCTTTTGCTGGGCATGAATAGATCCCGGACCGTGGCAGCGTTCGCAGTCGATGCCCTGAAGCACGCTGTGGTATTTGTTCTTCGAGCCGCTTACAATATCCGGGTACGCGTTATGGCAGCTCATACACTCCAGCTCGATGGTACGGGAGAAGCGGGAGTTGTTCCCGTTCTCAAATCCCGGGGGCAGATCCCAGCGTCCCTGCTGCGTATAAAAGGTGAGGGGCATCTGGTAGATGTACCCGTTCTCTGTGTACATGTGCGAGTTGGTATGCTGGCCGGAACCCACAATATAGTCGACCTGCTCCACGCGTTTATGTACGGTGTCGCGGCCATCCAGCCGGAACTCCATAATGTACATCTTTCCGCCTGAAAAATAAGGCTTGTAATAAAAGTTGAGCTTCGCATCGTACACCAGGTCATGCCCGCTGAACCTGGCCGATGATTTCCCGGCGCTGGCTTCGGCGAAGGATTGCCCCATGCCGGTATGCATAAAGGTTTCGTATTTGTCGTAGTGGCAGGCTTTGCACACCTGCATGCCTACATAGCGGGCCGTGTCGCTGTGATTGAGGTAAGCGGTTGAATCGGTGCTGCCGCCGGCAT
>CALNCF010000474.1 GCA_937875035.1 uncultured Sphingobacteriaceae bacterium
ACGGACGGTGATCGGGCAATTAGATCGTGAGATCCGGGAAAAAGAAACTGTAAAAAGGAACCTGAGGGCCGTGCTTGACAGCTCTAAGAACGGGATCATGGCATTGAGATCGCTGAAAGATGAGCAAGGAGAGATCTATGATTTTGAATGGACCATGATCAACCCTGCCGGCTTATACCTGACCAATATGGAAGGGCTCGACCTGATCGGGAAACGCTTCCTGGATTTTGTGCCCAAAAGCCAGGAAAGCGGCGCTTTTCAACGGTATGTGCAGGTTGCCAGATCGGGTATCACAGAAACCTTCGAAACACAAAGCACCCTCTCCAACCGCTATTTCAGTGTAACCGTTGTCAAGCTGAGCGATGGGATCACGGTAACCTTCGATGACATTACCCAACGCCGGGCCAATGAGCAGAAAATACTGAAGAGCGAGGGCCTGTACCGTGCCCTGGCAAAGAACATTCCTGATTCGGCGGTATTCCTTTTCGACCACGACTATAATATGACCCTGGTAGACGGGGCTTCGCTTATCGACCTTGGCTTCAGTGATAAGACGGAGCTGATCGGGAAGAGTATCGACAGCATCCTCGATAAGGAATCGCTTACGGTGTTCAAGCCGCTTTTCGAGCAAGTGCTGAAAGGAGAAGAAAGTCAGCTCGACTATTCTTTCCGTGGAAAATATTTTCACATCAACATTATCCCGGTACGGAATTCGGAGAACGAGATCTTTTCGGGGATGGTAGTAACGCATGATATTACCGAGCTGACCGAATACCAGAAACAGCTGAAGATCGAAGACCTGAACCGTTCGAACAAAGAGCTGGAGCAGTTCGCCTATGTGGCTTCGCACGATTTGCAGGAACCACTGCGCAAGATCCGCACCTTTGGCGACCGGCTCAGCACACGGTACACCGAGCTGCTCGGCGATGACGGGAAAGATTACATTGCCCGGATGGACAATGCCGCCACCCGTATGCAGATCCTGATCGACGACCTGCTTACCTTCTCGCGCATCACGAGGGCATCCGAAGAGTTTGTACCGGTGAACCCGGGAACGATCATCCAGGATGTGCTGAACGACATGGAAGTAAGCATTGAGCATACAGGCGCCCAGATCCGCGTAGGCGAATTCCCGGAAATAGAAGCCAGTCCGGCGCAGATGCGGCAGCTCTTCCAGAACCTGATCAGTAACGCGATCCGTTTCCATAAGAAGGATGTGCCGCCGATTATCTATATTCACGGAGAAGTACACAGCGGTAAGGGCAACCGGCAGCTCGATCGCCGCAGCAATTACCTGAGCATACAGGTGCAGGACAACGGGATCGGCTTCGACGAAAAATATTCAGAAAGAATTTATGTGATCTTCCAGCGTTTACACGGAAGGACCGAATACGAAGGAACAGGCATAGGCCTCGCGATCTGCAAGAAGATCGTGGAATCTCACCATGGCCTGATCACGGCTGAAAGCAGTCCCGGAAACGGAGCAACCTTTACCGTGACCCTTCCTGTAAATCAAAAGAAAAGCAAAGGAAAAGTATAATAGATGAACAACCAGCCAGTCACTGTTTTAATTGCCGATGATGATCCGGATGATCGTTTGATGCTGAAAGAAGCCTTCACAGAGTGCTTCCCGGCTTACGATATCCGTTTTGCGGAAGACGGTGAATCGTTGCTGGAATATTTTTATCACCCGGATAAGGTCAGGCACCCTTCCCCATCCTTTATCCTGCTCGACCTGAATATGCCCCGCAAGGACGGGCGCGAAGCCCTGAGGGAAATAAAAACGGACCCGCTTTGCAAACGGATCCCGGTGATCGTTTTCACCACGTCCAAATCAGACGATGATATCAGCACCTGCTACGAGCTTGGCGGGAACTGCTTTATTACCAAGCCCTCGACCTATGCCGACCTGACCTATATCATTACGCAGATCGGCACGTACTGGGGCGGCATTGTGGAACTACCATTAACTGAATCAGTATGAACAGTGAACATGTAAGAATCTGCCTTGTCGATGATGACGAGGATGACTTCGTCCTTACCCGCGACCTGCTGAAAGAGATTGATGAGCAGCGTTTCGAGATCTCTTGGATCAAGGATTATGCGGAAGCAGTGGAAGCGCTGACCATGAAGCGTTACGACGTGTATCTGGTCGACTTCCTGCTGGGCGAATTCAACGGGATCGACCTGCTGAACGAAGCCGAAGCGATGGGCGCGCAGGTACCCGTGATCATCCTGACCGGGAAGGGCAATGCCGACATCGACCGGGACGCCATGCGTTCGGGCGCTGCCGATTACCTGATCAAAGACAAGCTGAGCGCAGACAGCCTGGAACGTTCAATCCGCTATTCCCTGCAGCAATCCAATGCCCTGAAGGCATTGAAGGAGAGTGAAAATAAATACCGGAACATTTTTGAGAAGACCAAGGATGTGATCTATATGACCAATAAGCACGGGCAGTTCCTCGACATTAATGTGTCGGCCAGCGAGCTGTTCGGCTATTCGAAGCAGGAGTTCATGCAGATGAATGCGGCTGCCCTGTATGCCAACCCCAACGACCGGCTGGAATTTGAGCGCAGGATCCATGAGCAGGGCTCGGTAAAGGATTTCGAGGTGGAGCTGCTGAATAAGAAATCAGAGCGGCTGTACTGCCTGCTCTCCACCGTGATCCAGTATTCTGCGGATGATACCGAGGAATTTTACCTGGGGGTTATCCATGACCTGACCAAACGAAAGAAAGCGGAGCAGGAGATGATGAATATCGAGAAGTTCGCAGCCACCGGGCGGCTGGCCCGGATGATCGCCCATGAGGTGCGCAACCCGCTCACCAATATTCACCTGGCGCTCGACCAGTTGCAATCGAACGAGCCGGATGAGGATTCGCGGATGTTCCTGGATATCATCGACCGGAATTCCAGCCGGATCAACCAACTGATCACCGAATTGCTGAACTCTTCGAAGCCTGCCAACCTGGAGTTCAAGGAATATGATATTACGACCCTCTTACAGGAAACACTGGCCCTGGCCAGCGACCGCATCACCCTGAAGAACATTCAGCTGGTAACCCGGTACGGGCTGGACGCTTCGATCCGGGTAGACAGGGAGAAGCTGCAGATCGCGTTCCTCAATATGATCATCAATGCCATTGAAGCTATGCCCGAAGAGAACGGGGTGCTCCAGGTAGAGACCAGCATCAGCGAAGAGCATAACCTGCGGGTCCGGATTTCCGATAATGGTTCAGGAATTCCCCAGGAAAACCTAAATCACCTGTTCGAACCTTTCTTCAGCAGCAAACCCAAAGGCATCGGCCTGGGTCTTACCGCTACGCATAACATCATTATCAACCACAAGGGCAGCATAGAAGTAGAGAGCAAGCAGGGGCTTGGCACCTGTTTTACAATACTGTTTCCGTTGAACAACTGATGCACGTTTTACAGGTTATCCCTTTTCAGGCATCCTAACTATAACCGAATATGAAAAGCAACATTCGTTGGGAAACGTTGGCGGCATGTATCATCATCTGCCAGCTGGCCGGTATTATCGGCGCGTTCTTCACACAGCAATCTGTAGACACCTGGTTCCTCACACTCCGGAAACCGGTCTTCAACCCGCCCTCCTGGGTATTCGGGCCCGTATGGACGCTGCTCTATCTCCTGATGGGCATTGCCCTTTACCAGGTGGTAACACGTACCCGGTACAGGGAAAACAAGTGCGTGTATAACATTTTCGGCATCCAGCTCCTCCTGAACGCGCTATGGTCGTTCTTTTTCTTCGGGATGCGTTCGCCCGGGCTGGCCCTGATCGACATTGTGCTGTTAGACATCGTTGTAGGCTATACACTGATCGAGTTTTACCGGGTGAAGCCATCCGCAGCCTTTATCATGATCCCCTACCAGCTCTGGATCCTTTTTGCCACTGTGCTGAACCTGGCCATTTACCTGCTCAATTAACTGGCGCGATTTTAGAAGGTATACTGGTGGCCCTATAAGCTACCTATAGAACATATAGACGGATCGACACCTGTCTATATGTTTTTTCTTTTGTAACATCTCCCCGGAGCGCATCCCCAATAGTCACAAAACTTCCCCAAAATGTGGCGCGCCTTACACGCAGCTTCTGCACGAATCAAAGATTGAAAAAAATAAAAATATCTTTTTCAGCTAATAATCAGCATTTTTCGAAAAAACAATATGACTCCCGGCATTTGGCCTGGTTTTGTATATATAGATACGAAAGTCAGTACCATGAGTAATTTTCTGTATTACATTGCTGTTGCTTTGGTTGTGTTGTGGGGAGTAGGTTACTTTACATATCAGGCAGGAAGCTTAATTCATGTGTTACTGATCTTAGCGATCGTCTCTGTTTTATTAAGAGTGATTCGCGGCAAGGATATATAACAACAGATCACACTTCCATATTAGTTTAGTTTAGTTTAGATATGCAGAGCTTGGGTAACTCTGCGAGTTAAGAAAAACCGGGGCGCCCGCCTCGGTTTTTTCTTTTTTATACCGGCATAGAACTGCGACATCCGGCCGGAGATCAGGCTGATAAAAAATTATTTTCATCTCAAAATTGATTATATCTTTATTGAAAAGGAAAGCAATGTCGTTGTATACCTATAAGCAACAAAAAAACATTGTACTGATCATCCTGATCGTATTAGGTTTATTCCTGGCATATTCCCTGAAAGATATCTTCAGCGCCCTGCTGGGAGCCGTGGTTCTGTATACGATCTACCGGCCGATGTTCCTGGGGCTGATCCATAAGAGAGGCTGGAAACGTTCGCTGGCAACGCTCTTCATCATCATCTCGTCCTTCCTTATTATTATCCTGCCTGTTTTTGCATTGAGCTGGATGGTGATCAGCAAGATCAGCTATTACAGCGCGAACCCGCAGCAGATCAAGGACATTATCGGGCATATTTCGGGTATGGTGGGCATCGACTTCCAGCAATCGGCTACCATCGAACAGGCCATGCGCAATATAGAGAACTGGGCGCTGGGCTCCTTCCCTTCGGTAGTAAGCGCGCTCTTCGGCATCTTCCTGCTCATCACCATTATGTACTTCATCCTGTATTTCATGTTCGTGGAATATGAAAGCTTTGAAAGCACCATCATTAAATACATGCCCTTCCGCGAAAAGAACACCCTGCTCTTCGCGGAGGAGCTTAAGAATATTACCTATTCGAATGTGCTGGGACAGGGACTGATCGCTGTTACACAGGGCTCGCTGGTATCGGTAGGCTTCCTGCTTTTCGACATGCCCGATCCCTTGTTCTGGGGAGTAGTGTCTACCCTGCTGAGCTTCGTGCCCGTGATCGGCGCCCCGCTGGTATTTGTGCCTGCGGGAGTGATCGCCATTTCGTACGGGGATAATTTTAACGGGGTGGGTCTTTTGCTCTGGGGCTTTATCCTCGTAACCAATATCGACAATATCATGCGCTTCATTATCGCGAAGCGCTACGCCAATACCCATCCGCTGATCACCATTATCGGGGTCATTATAGGTATCCCCATCTTCGGGATACTGGGCCTGGTGTTCGGTCCCCTGCTCATCTCCTATTTCCTGCTGCTGGTCTCTATCTATGAATCGAGATACGGGCACCAGGCCTCTGTCATTAAAAAAATATTGAACCCCAGTACCGCTAAACCGGAAGAGGATGCATAGAAGAACGGGCTTTCTTTTTTTCTTTTTCATACTGCTCTTTCTTTCCCAGCCCCTGTTTGCCCAGCAGCAAAAAAAGAAGAAGAAAGAACGGTCGGACAGCAATTATACCCGGCTCGACAGCACCATGATGCAGGCTGCCGAACGTAATAAGATCACCTACTGGCTCTTCCGCAATATCTACGACAAGCCATCCGGCGACAACCACGAAGTAGACAAGAACGGGGAGATCACCACCGAGCAGGCCGATCATTTCGACCGGTATGAGGGCAGCATCATACGACATATCCATATCAAGGTGCTCGACCCTTTCGGGACCAATGTAGATGATACCCTGGGCAAGCTGGGCAGGGCCGGTAACAGCATCGCCGTTAAGACCACCCGCAGGAACGTACGCGACCAATTGCTTTTCAGGGCCGGCGACGAGGTAGACCCTTTGCAGCTCCGGGAAACAGAGCGTCTGCTAAGACGCCAGGAATACATCCGCGATTCGCGGATCCTGATAGCCGGGGCTATGAAGGGGAAAAAACGACCGGACAGCGTGGACGTGATCGTGATCGTGCAGGACCGCTGGTCGCTGAACGGTTCGGCAGGCCTCAGCCCGACCAATGCTACTTTCGATATTAACCAGTCGAATTTCCTGGGGATGGGTAACAAGATCTACCAGAGCACTACCTATAACATCACCGAGTCTAAATTCACCCATTGGGAAGGGTTGCTGCAGGATCAGAACATCCGCAACACCTATATCACCGGATCGCTTTTTTATAATACAGCTCCCGAAAGCCGGTACCAGGGAGCCAGCCTCGAGCGTACCTTTTACTCTACCCTGACCAAATGGGCCGGGGGCGCCAGCGTGGTGCGCCACTCCAAGGACCTGAATATCGGCATTGGCAACAGCCAGCTTGTTCCTGCTCCCCTGCATTTCTTCGAAGAGGATTTCTGGATCGGGCGAAGCTTCCCTTTCTCCAGGAATACAGAAGCCGGGCGGAACTCTTCCATTGTTCTTTCTACCCGGGTATTCAATACCCATTATACCGACCGGCCAACCGTCAACCTCGATACCCTGATGCTATACCAGCGCTCTACCCTCCTGCTGGGAAGCATCGGTTTCTCTTCGCGGAGATATTATAAAGACAAGAAGATCTTCCGTTTCGGGAACGTGGAAGACGTACCCGAGGGCCGTTTGCTCGCCTTAGTCGGTGGCACCGACATCCGCGAGTTCGAGCGCCTGGTATATACCGGCGTGCTGTTCGGGGCCGGGCAGCACCTGGAACGTTTCGGCTACCTCTCGGGCAGTGTGCAGTATGGTACCTTTTACAATAAGGCCGGGGTACAGAAAGGGGTAGTAAATACAGACCTTACCTATTTCAGCGATCTCTTCAGCTTCGGGAAATGGAACATCCGCCAGTTCATTTATTTCAGGAACACGAATGGTTTGCGACGCTCGGCGAATGAATTCATCACCCTGAACGGACGGAATACAGAAGGCCTTTACGGCTTTAACAGCACCGCCGTTTCGGGCACCAACAAGGCTCTCCTGAAATTCGAATCCATCGTCTACACACCGATCGACATCGCAG
>CALNCF010000475.1 GCA_937875035.1 uncultured Sphingobacteriaceae bacterium
CAACAGGCAGAAGAATTGCAGGAAACGTTTCTTGGAACCGTTGTAATCGGCGATACCCGAAAGGATCGGCGACAGGAAGGCGACCATCAGGAAGGAAAAGGAAATGGCATAGGAATACAGCGCGGTGTTCACAAAATCCCTCCCGAAGAGGTGTACCGTATTGGCGCCTCCGTTGGATGTGACGGCTTCCCAATAGATCGGGAAGATGGTAGAGGTGATGGTGAGGTTGTATACCGAATTCGCCCAGTCGTAAAACGCCCAGGCACGGATAACCTTTTTCTTCTGCGCAGGGCTCACAGCAATCGTGTGTTGATCCATAAAAGGAAAATATATTCGTTTAGTTCAGATTGAGCCGCTTTCGTAAAATAGTATTCAGCCTTATCAAAGGAAACAATATTTTTGTGCAATGAAAAATTTTTAAGGCCGGGCCGGAAGCCAGGTAAGACCGTTCAGCAATACGCTCATAATCAATACCCAAAGACCCTAACACTGAAATAAGGAAAAAACGGGTACATGAAGAGGGCTGGAAAAAGACTAACGACGCTACTTGCAAAGCTCACTGAACAAGGCACCAGATACATCATACATTGATCTCCATACTTCGCTCATATCGTTTCATCTTCTTCTGCATAGCTGCTTTCCTGCTTAATTACCTGCTCGAAAAAGCCACTCATGTACATATTCCCTGGGTACACGCGTATATGGACGACCTGCTTGCTATTCCTGTTATATTAGGCATTACTCTCTGGGCAGAACGGATGATCTACCGGAACCCGCGCTACACACATTCCGGCATTCATATCGCGTTCACCGTGCTCCTGCTGATCCTGGTGTTTGAGCTCCTCCTGCCCCGCTATTCCGCTGCCTATGTTTCCGATCCCTGGGATATGCTTTGCTACATGATCAGCGGTATACTGTATGGAGCATGGCTTCGGAACAATACACCAAGCGAAAAGACCATGGTTTTATCTTCTGATTCCGACACCGCATATGGCCACAGAAACTAAATGCCCGCACTGCGGGGAATGGACACCTTCTTCCGGACAGCTCCGCGATCGCTGCACGCATTGCGGAGAGCTGTTGAACAAGGCTCGCCTGGCGCAAAGCTTAGAGAAGGCCGCGATCAATAAAAAGATCAGCGAGGAATCGCCCTTTGTTGTCAGGAAAGATGATTCGCTGGCTAAACGGTTCTTCAAGCGGAGCACCCTGGTATTCATCGCTATCGTGATGTTCCTGGTATTCCTTTCGCTCATGACCCATGCCTGATCCCAACAAAAAAAGGCCGCCGGAAACCGGCGACCTTCATTTCACAAACAAATCAAACTGATCAGTTTACCTTATTAATCTCAGAAGCGCCTGTTGTTTTCACATCTTTCTGGGCAGGGCTTCCTTTATAATTCACTTCACTGGCGCCGCTGGCGATCACGGCAAGCTGCGATTTAACAAAGATGTTGCATTCGCTCGCTCCGCTTAGCTCCAGGGCATATTTATCCACTTCAAAATCGAACGCGTTCACTTCGCCGGCGCCACTT
>CALNCF010000476.1 GCA_937875035.1 uncultured Sphingobacteriaceae bacterium
GAACCTGCGGATCACATCCAGCTCCGCGTTGCTGCGGTAACCGTACTCCAGCTTCGAGCTTTTCTGCCATTCATCCTGCAGCCAGCTATAGTATTCGGTATACAGCGGGTTGCCGGAAGCATCCTTGAGCAAAACGAATTTATCCTCGTTGATCCAGATCTGCAGCTCATGGCTCCAGTACTCTTCGATATAGGTTTCCACACCGCTGGTTGGGTTGGTGCTACGTGTTACTCTCTGCCCGTAGCCACGCACCCATTCGCTGCCTGAAAGGGTATAGCTTTCGTTCAATACCGGCTCACCTGTTTCAGGATCGTATTCCGCATTGGTCTTCTCGAATGCCGTCCATTCCCCGTTCGTGTAATTTTCACTCATGCTGCCGATCATCCGGTTTTGGGCATCGTACGAATAGCTGATCCGCAGGATAGGTTCGCCAAGCATATTGCTGCGCACCAGCCTGGCCAGGTTCCAGTTCACATCGTAGGCATAGTCGTTCCGGAACACGTGTACCCAGCCGGTATCCGAACCGACAGAAACGAGGTACACCCCCGGTTTGTTCAATGCCCCGGTTCTTTGAGCAGGCGCAGGTGTCTTTGGTAAAGGCCCGTCTAATAATTTCTTTTTATAATAGCCGGCTAAGGGCTGCTGGTCTTGTGCCAGCGCGTTCAGACATAAAAAAAGTCCGAGCACAGGTAAAATGATTTTTTTCATAAGGTATATAGATGTTTAAGCCATGACAGTTACCGGTTGCATAAACCCTTATCAGCGGTTCGGATCATTCATGGAATTGAGCGTTGTTTCCTGCCCGGACAGGTTTGGAAAAGAGCATGCAGGCTGCTCAGTATGAGCCGTTGGATTACAGTGGATTGAGCGCATACGCATGCCTGTTTTGCGAGGCTCCCGGCCCCTGCCTTTTTTAATAACCGGATTCTTAATTAAAGCCTTATATTTGATGTTCTCAAACTAAGAATATTATATATTTAGAGCTTTTGAAAGACAAGATGAAACAGAATAATCGTAAGCAGGATGCATTGGATTACCATTCACAGGGAAGACCGGGCAAGATCGAGGTAATACCTACCAAGTCAACAAATTCACAAAGAGATCTGTCACTGGCATATTCTCCCGGAGTAGCGGAGCCATGCCTGCGCATTAAGGATAACACAGAAGATGTATACAAGTACACGGCAAAAGGAAACCTGGTAGCCGTGATCAGCAACGGTACGGCAGTGCTGGGCCTCGGGAATATTGGTCCCGAAGCATCCAAGCCGGTGATGGAAGGCAAGGGGATCCTGTTCAAGATATTCGCTGATATCGATGTATTTGATATTGAGCTGAACGTAACCGATGTGGATGAATTTGTGCGTACGGTGAAAGCGATGGAGCCGACCTTCGGCGGGGTGAACCTGGAAGATATTAAAGCGCCGGAATGTTTCGAGATCGAACGCAGGCTGAAAGAAGAGCTGCAGATCCCGATCATGCACGACGACCAGCACGGCACCGCGATCATCTCTGCGGCAGCCCTGCTCAACGCGCTGGAAATTCAGAAGAAAAAGATTGATAAGGTGAAG
>CALNCF010000477.1 GCA_937875035.1 uncultured Sphingobacteriaceae bacterium
CGATGCACTCTCTGTTTCTGCATTGTACCGCAACCAGTGGGTGAACATCGAAGGCGCCCCGGTGACCAAAACATTTACAGCTCATGCCCCCTTTGCCAATAACAAGGTGGGGCTGGGGCTGACTGTTTACAATGATGCCATCGGCGTAACCAATCAGAGCGGCGCGTACTTCAATTATGCCTACCGGATCAAAATGGAAGAAAGTGTGCTTGCCCTGGGAATCCTGGGTGGGGTAGACGGTATCCAGGAACGCTTGCTGGATGTACGCACCACGGAGGGCTCCGACAGGCAGTTCGCTGCCAACACGAGCATGCTCCTGGCGCCGAACTTTGGTACGGGACTGTACTTTTCGAACAAGGATTTCTACCTGAGCCTGTCGGTTCCGCGCCTGCTGCAGAACAAGCTGGTGATGAACCAGAACCTGCAGGCCGAACGGGTAACCAGCAATTTCAACATGGAAGACCTTCACTACTTCCTGGCCACGGGTTATGTATTTACAGTGAATCCCCTGTTCAAGATCAAGCCTTCGATGATGGTGAAGACCGTGGTGAATGCGCCGATCGAGTACGATGCCAACCTCGCCTTCTTTATGAACAATGTGCTCTGGCTGGGCGCCGGCTACCGTTCGGGCGATGCCCTCAACGCGCTGATCGCGGTGCACCCGCTTCCGCAGCTGCGCATCGGTTATTCATACGATTATAACCTGAGCACCCTGCGTAAATACAATGCCGGCTCACACGAAATCTCTGTGAATTACATGTTTAACTATTACAAGAAGAGAATTACTTCTCCGAGATACTTTTAAGAATTATTATAGATGAAGAAATTTACATTAATCATTATTCTTACTCTGGTTTCTGTATCGGCATTCTCTCAACGGGCGATCATCCGCAGGGCCGACAGGATGTACAATACCCTGGCTTATTCGGATGCGATCCCTTTGTATGAATACCTGCTGAAACGCGACAGTACCCGGATCACCCCGATGAGGAAGCTGGCCGATTGCTACCGCCTCACCAGCAATACAAAGAAATCGGAATACTGGTACTCCAGGCTCGTGAACAATGATGTGCAGGTGATGAGCAAGTTCTACTATGCGGAAGCCCTGCTGAAGAACGGCAAGTACAGCGAAGCCCGCACCTGGTTTACCAACCCTGCGGTAACGGCTATGAACGATCCGAGGGTGGCCGATTACCTGAAGTCGCTCGATGAGCTCGACATGCTGATGAATGCAGATACGGCAAGTGTGAAGATCAGGAAGCTGGGTTTCAATAACAGTGAATCCGATTATGCCCCGGCGATCCTGAATAATGATATTGTATTCGCTTCCTCAAGAACCTATAGCAATTGGGTGAAAAGAAGCCACAGCTGGACCGATGAGAAGTTCGTGTCCCTGTTCATCTCCTCCAGCGACGATGATTACGCGTCGATCGCGCCATACGCTCCTGAGCTTCGAACCCGGTTCAATACCGGCCCGGTTGCCTTTAATAAAGAGCATACGCTGATGTATTATACGGTGAACAACCCGAAAAAGAAATCGGCAAAAGGCTTCAAGAACCTGCGCATCTTAACGGCGCGTTACGAAAAGAACAAATGGAAGAAAACTTCTGCCTTCCCTTATAACAGTATGGACTACGCGAACGCGCACCCGGCGTTAAGCGAAGATGGCAAGACACTTTATTTTGTATCCGACAGGCCGGGAGGCTTTGGTGGGATGGATATCTACAGGTGTACCCTGAAAGAAGACATGACCTGGGATGCCCCTGTAAACATGGGCGCCAACGTGAATTCGGTAGGGGACGAGCTCTTCCCGTTCGTAAGCGATGAGGGCCGTTTGTACTTCGCTTCCAACGGGCATGGCGGTTTGGGCGGACTTGACCTGTTCTCGTACGACCTGGCTGCGAATGCCCAGAAAGTAGAGAACCTGGGCGGACCCCTGAACTCTTCGGAAGACGATTTCGGACTGGTGATGTTCCCCGGTTCGGTAAAAGGCTTCTTCAGCTCCGATCGTGGTAACAACGGGATCAACGACGATATTTATTCTTTCGTGATCCAGCAGGGAAGAGGGTATAAAATTTACGTGGTTGACAGTCTCAGCGGCGAGCTTATTGCAGGTTCGTCCATTAAGGTAACCTCACCGGATATGATAGACCCGGTGGTTCCTGCTTCGGAAACGGGCAGGTTCAGTGTGCTGCTGGCCAAGGAAAAATTATTTACGGTATATGCTTCTGCCGATCAGTACCAGGCGAAGACCCAGCCATTGGAATCGCCGGATGCCAATTCGGTGTTCGTGGTGAAGCTGGCTAAGATCAACCGTTGCAGCCTGCAGGGTACCGTAACGAATAAGGATACCGGGGAGAAGATCGACAGCGCGCTTGTGATCATTACCGACAGGACAAGCAACAAGGTAGTGCTGGAATTTTATACGGGCAAGGATGGTATGTATAAGTATGAAGGCGTGACCAAAGGATCGGTTTATGAGATCAAGATCACCAAAGACCGTTTCTTCTCGGCCGAAGGACTGCTCAACGCGAAAGACGCGGTATGCGCAGTTGCCGGTGCCCGTGACATGGATTATGTGCGCGACCTGCAAATGGCGCCGATCGTGATCGGTAAGGCCATCAAGATCGAGAATATTTACTTCGACCTGAACAAATGGAATATCCGTAAAGATGCGGCCGTGGA
Organism: uncultured Sphingobacteriaceae bacterium; assembly: GCA_937875035.1. Lineage (GTDB taxonomy): Bacteria > Bacteroidota > Bacteroidia > Sphingobacteriales > Sphingobacteriaceae > CALNCF01. The sequence continues at coordinate 2,686 of CALNCF010000477.1, forward strand.
GCTGGATAAGATCGTAACCCTGATGAACGAAAACCCGGACATCATTATCGAGCTCGGCTCGCATACGGATGCGCGCGGTTCCGATGCATCGAATATGACCTTATCCGACAAACGTGCGAAGTCATCCGCGGCTTATATCATCAGCAAGGGGATCTCCGAGAACCGGATCAAAGGAAAGGGTTATGGAGAGAGCATGCTGGTGAACGAATGCGGTAACGGGGTGACCTGTACCGAGGAGCAGCATCAGCAGAACCGTAGAACCGAGTTCAAGGTAACAGGCTTCCTCAAATAGAGAACATGTTTCTAAAATAAGTATACCAGTAACTAATCCCGGATGCTACCCAGATCCGGGATTTTTTATGCGGTATGCAAAGTCGCTTATCCCTTTTTAAGGGTGATCACGGTGATCTCCGGGCGGATGCCCACGCGGCCTGGAAAGCCCAGGAAGCCAAAGCCCCGGTTCACATAGAGGTGCTGCTCGTTGCCGCCGTAAATGCCCGCCCATTCAGGGTATACATATTTCACAGGGCTCCATTTAAAGCCCGGGATCTCGATGCCGAATTGCATGCCATGCGTGTGCCCGGCGAGGGCCAGGTGTATATGCCTGGGGTGAAGCCGCGCTTCCGCTTCCCAGTGCGAAGGGTCGTGCGACAGGAGGATCTTGAAACGGTTCCTGTCGAGCCCCGCCACCGCCTTGTTCAGGTCTCCGTATTGATGAAAGCCTCTGAGTCCCCAGTTCTCGATGCCCGCCAGCGAAATATGCTGGCCATCTTTTTCGATCTCCACCTGTTCATTCAGCAATAAGCGAAAGCCCATTTCCGCCTGGATCTCTTTCAGCCTGCGTAGGTTATCCTGCTTCGCTTCCCGGCTCGGCCAGGGTACATAGTCGCCGTAATCATGATTGCCCAGCACGGAGTATTTTCCGTAGGGAGCTTCTAAGCGCGAGAAGATCTCCTTCCAGGGTTCCATCTCTTCCGCCTTGTTGTTCACCATATCACCGGTAAACACCAGGAGGTCGCTGCCCTGCCGGTTGATCAGCTCGATGCCTTGCTCCACGGCTGCGGCACGGTCAAAGCTCCCCGCGTGGATGTCGGAAAGCTGGGTGATGGTAAAGCCGTCGAAGGCTTCGGGAAGATCTTTAAAATGCAGGGTGACGCGGTGCTGGCGGTAATGGTATTTTTCGCGGATCATCCCGAAGATAATAGCGGCAAAGGGCAGGGCCGCGATGGCCAGGGTGAGTTCGCTGACCAGCTTTTTCCGTGCGATAAAGAAAGTGGCGCTATGCATATGCTCGGGTGCATCTGTCATCCCCCTGATCCAGCCATAGCCCGAAACGAACAGGCGGCTGATGTCTTCCATAAACAATACAGGCAGCACGACCAGCTTCGGCACCAGCGAAAGGATCATGAAGCCCATCAGCCAGCTGATATGCCTGGTGAGGCCCTCGCGCAGTCCCCCGCGGAGGCTGAGGTACAGGATGATGGAAAGGATGAGCCCATCGCTCAGCCAGTACAGGCTGTACAAACTATCGCGGCTCACTGAGCTGAGATCTGCGCTGGCAGTACGGATCGCCTGGAAAAAATAAAGATCGATCAGGAACCAGACCGATAAAAGGATAAGCATGCGTTGCTTCATGTAAGATCGTTGCTGTATGTAAATGAATGAGCCTGTATTTTCTATGCGGATGGTTTAGGGATGATCGCTACGGTCAGCCGGCTGACGCAAACGGTCTTTCCGGCTTCATTGCTGATCCTGATATCCCATACATGCGTCTTGCTGCCAATGTGGACCGGCGTACATACCCCGGTAACATATCCGCTGCGTACAGGCCGCAGGTGGTTGGCGTTGATCTCCAGTCCGACGGCCATCCATTTCTCCGGGTCGATCACGAGGGTGCTGGCTACGCTGCCCAGGGTTTCGGCCAGCACGACCGACGCGCCGCCGTGCAGGATGCCTGCGGGCTGATGCGTACGCTCGTCCACCGGCATACGTGCAGAGAGTGAATGATCGTCGAATGCCGTGAATTCGATCCCGATATAAGAGCCGATATTTGCGGGCATCTGGTTGAGCCTGCCGATTTCAATTTCCTGTTTCCAGATCATATGGTCGTTTTTAAGGTATATACGCGGTTAGATGCTGGTATTAACAGCAGATAGACGAATTGGTTTGAAAGAGGGAGTTGTGCCCCTGTTGGCTGTTTTACTACGAGGGCTTATAGCTTCTCCTTTTGATCTAATTTACCAAGGAGCGCAGTGATTTGCTCATGGTGCAGGCGCAGGTATTCAACCAGGTGGTTGTAATGAGGAGAAAGGCTTGTTGCTGCGGTATGCCTGGTAGCTTTCAGGCTGGAGATCACTGCCCGTTTCGCATCTGGGCCGTGCTGAGTTGTATCAGGTCAACAAGATCAATGTGAAGGATAGTGCATATCTTTTGCAAGCGACTCAGGGTGATATCGGTAATGCCTGCTTCAATTTTATAATAGGCGGATTGAGAAAGATTCAGGCGGTTAGCCACGTATTCCTGTGTATAACCGTTCAGTTCTCTTACGAACTTTATTTTACTCCCTGTTTTCATAATGGATATATTAAATATATAGAATAAAATATTATTCCTGCAAGTAATAATTTATTACCTGCAGCTGTTGCTACGTAGGTACTTAATCTGTTTCTTTATGTATACCCGGGGGCCGACCCTAAAAAACTAAACCACCCTATCGATAGGGATTCTTATTTCATTGATTTAAATTTTATACGCATGATTACATTCCTAACTCACCACAGGAAGAAGATCGCTTGTCTTCTTTTGTCTTCATTTTTTATGCAGACAATGCTTCCGGCTATAGCCTATGCCAAGGCTCCGGCAGGGGCAGTCCCGGTTTCCGAGCAACTGGATTCTTTTGTCGATCCTTTTACAGGTGATTTCGGATATAGTGTGCCACTATTATATGTGCCCGGTCCAAATGGAGAAAATTTTCCGGTAGCAATGAATTATAATGCAGGTATCCGCATGGACCAGGAAGCTTCGTGGGTGGGTCTGGGGTGGGATCTTAATC
>CALNCF010000478.1 GCA_937875035.1 uncultured Sphingobacteriaceae bacterium
TTGTAAACGGAACCGATGTGGTCTATTACCTGAACACGGTAAAGACCGCTACTCATACGGCATTCTTCATTAAGGATGTGCGTTCGGATGCACATAGCGTGCCGAATCCTGCTGCTTCCAATAAGCCGATCCCCAAGCTGCACCTGAGTCATATTGTATTGGTAAAAAATACGGATCTGAGCCCTTCGAATAACCCTGAAACAGCAAGTGCCTTGTTTACGATGGATGCGGCTTTTACCAGCACCGGCATCTTCCCCGCAAATGTGATCCACGAAGGGAAATATGCGGCAGTAAAGACAGCGCTCGACGCGATCTCACTTAAGACCATTGATTTTAAAAAGGATTACAGTCTTTGCAAAGGACAGTTCAATAATATCAAGAGCTCCTTTACGAAGACCACCCGCAACCCGGTGTATTCGTATAAAGACAATGGTTCAAACTATACTTATAGCGGACTTACTTACCAGACTGTTCAGCCATTAGCATCTTTTGACCCGGACGACAAAGCCACAGGTAAGCTGACCCTGCTGGAAGTGAGCGTGCTGGAGAAAGGGCATGCCCAGGTAATGCCTTCATACCTGTTCGACTACGACCAGAACTCGGCTCTAAAGAATGGGAATTACAATCCCGACGGGCAGGATTTCTGGGGCTATTATAAATCTGATTTCAATGCCGACCGGCGAGGTCATTACACCACGAAAACTTCTAAGGATCATACCGATTCCTGGTCGCTGAAGAAGATCACTTCGCCCCTGGGCGGAGAAATGAAGATCACGTACGAATCGGATGAATACACACGCGTCGGGTTTGACGGTAATGAGGATGCCCTCTCTTATTTTATGCCTCAGCGTACATTCATGATCTATGATATCAGATCAACGAACGGGAACGCAACCTTTAAGGGGCATTTCCTCGATAAGGATGCGCATGAATTTATCCATACCAATGCCGACAGGTATATCAATGCCCAGGGCTACAGTCATAATGTAAAGGTGCCGATCCTGAAGAACAATGCACCATACGACCTGCTGAATGTAAACCTTCCCGGCTATTCCGGCTATAATAATTTAACAGGGGTTTCCCCCGGTTCAGTGTCTTATGATTCTGTAAATCGCGAGCTGCTGTTCACACCATCAGGTAATGTGATCCTTTCGGCTTCGGATTCAGTGACCTATGAAGGAAACGGATATGTGTTCGTGGCCATGAAGAAAGTCTATGGCGGTGGTATCCGCGTAAAGTCGATCGGGCTGAAAGATAACCAGTCGGGCGACGAGTATAAAACCGAATTCAATTATGAAGAGGGTGTGGCTACTACAGAACCGGATTGGTTCTCAGCGATCCGCGGCCCTGTGTTCGAGCTGAAAAGAAGCAGCACCGGTTCCGAACGTCATGCGGTAAGCCCCAATGTAGGCTACTCACGTGTCACCGTACGTAACAAAAGCCTCTCGAATACCTATGAAGGAGCAACCACATATCGCTTTCATAATTATACGGAATCATTCTTCCCGCTAAGAGTGCATGATGAAGCGCTGACCTACCCGGATGCGCATTCCACAACAAGCAATCGCGATGAGATACTGGTGGTGAGCGACGGAAGAAATACGCTGTATGGCCTGACCGACAGCGTGATCGTGTATGACCAGTTCCAGAACGCCATCCAGGTAACGAAAAATGAATACCAGGACCCCGCAGCTGCCGAAGGGCGGAGAACGGAAGAAGTGTTCTTCCGCTATTACCAGAAAGATTATTTGGACCGTACACGTACCAGCGGGGGATATTCCTGGCAATACGTAGATATCAACCGGATCGCCATGGCGAAACGCCATTATGTTACCCAGCTAAAGAGACAAACGGTGATACAGGGCGGCGTGAAACAGGTGACCGAATACCAGGAATGGGATGCGCTTTCGGGTACGCCGACTAAATGGGTTAGCTACGATGGTTCCGCCGGTGCTAAGGTGATCACGCAAAAGCCAGCCTACCATACCTATGCCGGAATGGGGCCTAAAACAGCGGATAGCAGCAACCTGAATATGCTCAGCCCGGTTGCCCATACCAGGCTGCAAAAAGGACCCCTGAATTATGATGAAAAATTCGGCTTTAATTCCCAGGCAGATCTTACGCTGACCGCAGGCGGACATACCGCCTGGGCCAGTACCTATGCAATGCGCTCGTACGATGCGGGCAACAGCAAGTATATCACTTCAAGCCAGCCAGGCTTGTGGAAGAGCACGCAAAGCTATGTGTTTAACGGAGATACGAGCGTTGCCAACTGGAAGCTGAACGCCGAAAATACCCTGTTCGACCGGAAGGGAAACCTGCTCGAAATAAAATCGGGAAAGAATTACGCCGCCCTGAAATGGCAATCGGATAACCGCAAGCTTGCCGAGGTAGCCGGTGCCAATTACGCAGGCTTTACCTTCAGCAGCTTTGAAGATACTATCCGGCCGAACCCTGCCAGCAGCTCAGTATATCATTACCCTGGCGAGCTCACCGGGTCAGTTACCTGGCAGAAAGCCAGCAGCGCAGGTATTACCGCGCATACCGGGCAATATGTGGCCAAAGTAAGTACCGGCGAGACTGGCCCGGTGTATAAGATCACCGTGGATAATACCGGTAGCGGAAGCACACTGATGCAGAGAGGCATTGAACACGGGCGCACCTACACGGCTTCAGTCTGGGTTCATAAAGATTCTCCCGCGGATGCGGGGATCCGGATCTCGTTTAACGGGAAAAGAGGAAGCAGCACCCTGGTATCCTTAAGCGACGAGCAGACCAATGGTTCGGGTACAGATACACTGAGGGTTGGCGACTGGCGTTTGCTGAAAGTATCCGTCACTCTGCCGAACGATGGCTCCCTGGCTACTCCCCTGAGCGGGGACGGCCTGGTGGTGACACTGAAATCGCCTGCCGGTGCTAACCAAACCGCGTATTACGATGACCTGATGCTGCGTCCTGCGGATGCATCCCTGACAGGATATGTATATGATCCGCAAACGGGCCTGAACACGGCTGTGATCAATAACGACGGGCTGGCTACTTTCTTCATGTACGATGCGGCAGGAAGAGTGATCCGGGTGAAGAAGGAAACCGCACAGGGTGTGAAGCTGGTTTCGGAAACGAAGTACAACTTTTCAAGATAATTTATGATGATGAACGCTATGCTCAGAAAATATATATACCTGGTTATTTCTTTTGTACTCATCACGGCATCGGGGTATGCGCAGGATGGGAAGGTGCCCTATTATACCATATCCGCGAACCACGATCGTCCGTATTCCGAGATCGTCGGAAACATTATTTACGAAGCCGGTATCAATGACCCCGGGACGATCATGGTCGGTGGCATCGGCTTTGATTTTGAATTTGATGGGGTGATGAACCAGGAGTTCTCGGTGAACCCGCAGGGATGGCTCGTGCTGGAAAATAATGACTATTCGCCTGATCATAATAACCTTACCGATTATTATGTGCCTATGATCGCGCCCCTGTGGGCGAACTTTGCGGTGGAGATGAATGAGGGTGCAGCATCTGTGGTAAGCTATGAGCTGAGCGGTTCGGCAGGCAAACGCATACTGACTGTTCAGTGGAAAGATATGCGATGGAGGGATGGGGCGGCGTTGCTGGAATCGTCAGAAACAACGATCTCTTTCCAGGCTTTGCTTTTTGAAGAAGACCATCATATTGAGTTCGTTTACCTGATGCCTGAAGGTGATATGCACTTCACCTACGATCCTACCGGGGGCGCCCGCCCTGATAACGAGGGTGCCACCATCGGTATCGGCGCGAAGATCTCTTCAGGAGCCCTCAACCTCAAGACCTTTATGTGTGAGCATCCTTTACAGGATTCTACCATCTCCATTCATGTCAACGATGTGTTCTCCGAAAATCATATCATCCGTTTCGATCCTCGTCCGGAACCCGTTGATGAGTGGATCGTTTTTAACGGGAACGACCAGGTAGTGAATGCGACCTGCCCGGGGTATCTCGACCAGGCGATCCTGAAAGTACGGCTGAATGTACCCGATGCCTGGAATGGCTTCCCCCTGCAAAAGCTTTCTTTCACTACCGGAGGCTCTACCTCGCGCTACGACATAGCTGCTGCAAAAGTATATTATACAGGTTCCTCACCGGTGCTGAGCTATACGAATCTCTACGGTACAGCCATTACGCAGCCCGACGGTGCCATTACGTTTACAGAGTCACTGAACCTGGATGCCGGCGACCAGTACTTCTGGCTGGTATATGATGTGGATACCACGGCCAATGAAGGGAACATACTGGATGCTACCTGGGTATCCTACCAGTTGAACGGTGATGTGTATGCGCCGGCGGAATCCAATCCTGCCGGAGCCCGTACCATCCTTGAACGCAGCAGCGGGTATAACCGCCCCTTGCTTGAATTGCCGCCGGTGTCGGCTGCCGAATACCAAAGGAACTGGATCGATGTGAAGATCTACAATGGGAACGACAGTGTTTTTTCCCAGCAGAGAACCTATTCTGACGGGATCGGACGGACAACTCAGGTACAGTCGCTTGCGGGCTCGCAGGTTACGGTAAGCCAGGTAGTGTTCGATCACTTTGGTCGCCCGGCCCTGCAATCGCTCCCGGCTACGCTTGATGAGAATGAGGTCAGTATTTCTTACCGCACGGATTTTATCCAGAGCGCTCCGGGAACGAATTACAGCTATACCAATTTTGAAGGAGCGAAGCGGCTGAACCCTGATCCTTTATACCAGAACCAGGTGAATTCATTAGGCTGGTATTACAGCGATCATAATACGATCGAAGCGTATGTGGCAGCCGATAAGTACCCGTTTGTGTGTACCCTGTTCTCTGCCGATCCCTTTGCACGCCCGGTGATGTCTACCCTGGCCGGTCAGGATCATAAGGCAGGCTCCGGTCACGAGAACAAGATGGTGATGCTGAACGGTACCCCTGAAATGGCATACATCTATGGGTATTACGGTTCATACATCAAGGAAGAAAACGAAGAGCTGCAGCGTGGTATTCCGCAGCTGATGCAACTGCTGAAAACGGTGAGCGTAAACCCGGATGGAAAGGTGAGCGTAGTGTATTCGAACCAGTCGGGACAGACCATTGCCAGCTGTGTAAGCGGAAACCCGCTTCAGTCCGGTTGCAGGAAACAACTGGTACAGCTTGCGCTGGAGGCCGGAGGCAGCAGGAGTGCCGATATCCATATACCGAGGAACACCATCACTTCCCTGAAATTAGTAAAGCCGGAATGGATGCTGGTAACGGATACCTATCCGTATATGCACATTACCTATACCATGGTAGACCTGCTGAACAACACCAGGCTGGTAGAGGGAACGCACTACAGCGTATCTTCTGCCGGGGCTGTAACCTTCCTGGGTGCGTATGCCGGCCGCGATGGCTTTTTCCGCATCAGCTGCCAGGTTGCGCCGGGGGTGAGCACTACCTATGTACGTTATAACGGAACCGACCGTTCGCCGAAGCTCGAGTATATGTTGGATTATACAGACTGGAGCCTGAATTATTACGACCTGCGCGGCAACGTGGTGCAAACGGTATCGCCGGAGGCGGTCGACTGCAATTTTAACCCGCTGAACAGCGCGCACCAGAACGCGGAAGATATCAAGATCAATATGACCTTAGATCCGCTGAGCCAGGTCGATGATATTTATATGCAGAGCATTGAGGTGACACCGTCGTCGATGGGCCGTTTTGTACAGATAGACCTGGGGGTATACAACCCCGGTGCAGCGCCTTATGTAAGCGGTACATCGCCCCTGCGCGATCCAGACCTTGATCTGAGTTTGCATGCCGTATCGGAAGAGGGTGGGTTCTTCCAGCGCGAAGAGCAGCCTGGTACGAACGTTGAATATAAAGAATGGAAAGTGTTCCGTTACGACTTCAATATCATTGCCACGGATACAAATAACAACGAAGTAATTCTGAATAACAAGCCTATATACATATATATGGGCCTGCTGAAGAGGCCAAGCGATATTGTTGATTATTATGTGTACCGTAATACATTTTCCCGGCAGTTCGACAATGCCGCCTTACATGGTTACAAACGAATCAGGATAGCCCTGTCCCAGGTAGATGTGTATATAGAGGATCTCAGCCATGTGTACGAGAACATCCGTACGGGTATGCTTCATAACATCTACTTAGACCCCGTACGGGTAAATCCGGCATATTTCCTGCCCTACGATCAGAACGATGGGAGCCATGCCTGGGGTATGGCCAATATCGAGTATTACCGTTGCCATATCTTCAAAAAGTTCTCCCGTAACGGTGCTGTAAACACAGGTAATGTGATCAGCTATGCCTACGACGGACTGAACCAATTGATCCGTAAGACCACACCCGATGCCGGCACGGTCCGGTATGTGTACGACCTTGACGGTAAGCTGCGCTTCTCGCAGAACGCACGACAGCTCGCGGAAAATAAATTCTCATATACCAATTACGACCGCATCGGAAGAGTGACCGAAGTGGGCGAGTACGACCCTTCGGTTGCACACAGCGAGGGCATAGCTCCCTATTTCTTCGAGACCCGGGCGCATTTCGACAGCCTCGGGAACCCAAGCCCGGGTCCGTTGGATCCTAAAAGTGTGATCCTGATCCTGGAACAAAATTACGGACCGGATGCGGAACGCTCGTCCCAGCAAACCTGGTATGCGTACGACCTGAAATCGTCCGACTTCCCGGTGAGCCTGAGCACCAATTACAAGCAGGGCGGCTTCCTGAACGGCCGTTTGACTAAATCCTGGAACGCGAATAATGCCAGCTGGTACAGCTACGATGAGCAAGGTCGTATGAGATGGGATGTGCAGGCGGTGAGCGGCCTGGCCACGAATAAAACCCTCGATTATACCTATAATTTCTTCGGAGGAGTGGTCGATGTGATCTACCAGAAATACAACCGGGGAGAATCTTTCCGGCACCATTATGTATACGACCGGAAAAACAGGCTCAGCGAAGTAAGCACCAGTACCAGCACGACCACGCAGGTACAGGCTAAGTACGAGTATTATGCGCACGGTCCGCTGAAGCGTACCCTGTTAGGAAACGACTACCAGGGCCTGGATTATGTATACACCATTAACGGCTGGCTGAAGAGCATCAACAGCCCGGAGCCTTCGCGTGCGAACGATCCGGGTAAGGATGGAGGCATGGGTGCGCGTGCTGCAGAGGCTGCGGATATCTTCGGGATGAGCCTGGATTATTTCAGCGGTGATTATGAACGCAAGCAGACCCATGTGCAGCATACGATCTATAATGCCACAGATCCGGTTTCCATGTCGTACGCAGGAGAAGTACGCGCCATGCGCTGGAGTACCAACCTGCCTTCGGGCGCCCCGGTGAACCCTGCATATAGCAGTAAGGAGATGATCTATACTTACCAGTATGATTTTATGAGCCGCATCAGCGGCGGGGTGTTCGGTACTACGACGGTAGGCAGCGCGAATAATACGACCTACGGGCGAACCGATTCATCCACCACCCGCATGACCATGACCTCGCTGCCGGAGTACCGCCTGTCGGGCATCGGCTACGACCGGAACGGGAACATCAGCAGCCTTACCCGTAAGGGAGCGCTGAACGGCGGAACCTACAACATGGACCAGTTGTCGTATGCGTACAGCAATAACAGGCTGAACTCGGTAAGCGATGTCGTAGGTGCCGGTGTGCAGGCAGATGATTTAGAGTCTTCTGCCTATACCTACGATGCCAGCGGGCAGATGAAGACCGACAGCGCCAAGAACCTCAGGATCGAATATGATGTATACGGCAAGGTGGTAAAGCTGTATGACAAGACCAGCAATGTGCTGCGTGTTCAGTACGATTATAATGAGCGCGGACAGAAGATCCGTAAGACCACTTACACCGGCAGCACACCGGTGGTGCAGACCCAGGTGTATTACATCAGCGATGTATCCGGCAATACCATGGCCGTGTACGAAAGCATGAACGTGCCGCTGAACGGGTATACGAACACCCTGTCGGAATACCCGGTATATGGTGC
>CALNCF010000479.1 GCA_937875035.1 uncultured Sphingobacteriaceae bacterium
TCGTTTTCTTTGAAACCACCGCTGAGGCGGCAGACTATATCCGGCTCTCCCCGATACAGGACCATACCATCCTGGTAAAAGGTTCCCGGGGCATGAAGCTGGAAAGCTTGCTGGAGCTGCTGTAAAACAAAAATTGCGGCCCGTTTCCTGCCGCAATCCGTTATTTTCTTTCTAAACGTATTCCCACATCTTCGATCCCCTGCAAGGGGTTATCGCGCATATTCTGCTCAAGGCTGAAAGAATACACACCCTTTTTCGGGAAGTGCATATTCTCGATCATCAGGATGCGGTTACTGTACATATCCCCTAACCCCGTTCCCAGCCATTTACCGTCGTGCTCTGCCAGGCGGAACTCAAAACGGTTCGTTTCCGCTTTCGAGCCAGGCCCTTGTATGGTCAGCAATACAAACAGGTTGCTGTATTTATAATTACCGGTATTCCGCAGGTTCAGGTACAGGTTATGCTTCGAAACGGTATCCTGGATATCTATGTAGAATGAAGGCTTGTTGTTGATATACCATGCATCCTTTTCGATCATCACATTATCCTCGAATACCCGCGACTTGTCGCAGGAACTGAACATCAAGATTCCCGCTAAGGAAAGCACCGATAATACGCTTTTCATCTTTATGAATTTTTCGCCTTCGGCGGTTTGTTGTTGTTATTGCGGTTGTTCCTGTTCCGGCTATTGCGGTTGCCGCTCTTCTTCCTCCGTTTGTTCTTTTCATCGAGGCGGGTTAAGCTGTCCTGCCCGACTACGTTCTCATAATCCAGGGCTTTCACGGTTGGGAGCGAAAGGTTCACCACAATCTCTGTCAGGTCTTCCGGGAACTCTCCGCGCTTGTTCATCGCAATGATCTCTTTCACGCGGACGGCTTCCCATGGTCCTTTGACCTCTCGCCCCGGACAGCGCTGCTGACGGATTCTTTTGCGCGATACATGCAACGGCACCCAGTTCTCGTCGAAACGATAGCTGAACCACATCAGCTTCTTAAAGATGTCTGTCTTTTGCAGGTATGCCGAACCCTTCTTGGTCTTGATCTCCTTCACATCGTCCGGGAAGTCTTTCAACGCATCCATGTACGTATCCAGCTCGTAATTGAGGCAGCATTTCAGCTTGCCGCACTGGCCGGCCAGCTTGAGGGTGTTCAGGGAAAGGTTCTGGTAACGGGCGGCCGAGGTGCTCACCGTTTTGAACTCGGTTAGCCAGGTAGAGCAGCAAAGCTCTCTTCCGCAGGAACCGATACCACCCAGGCGGCTGGCTTCCTGGCGCATCCCGATCTGGCGCATTTCGATCCGTACCTTAAACTCCTCCGCCATCTTCTTGATCAGCTCACGGAAATCGACACGGTCTTCTGCTGTATAATAAAATGTTGCTTTGGATTTATCGCCCTGGTAGTCTACATCGCTCAGCTTCATCGAAAGCTTCAGCGCCAATGCCAGCTTCCTGGCCTTGTGCATTGTCTGGTATTCCAGTCCTTTGGCAATGTTCCATTTATCTACGTCGGCAGGCGTAGCCTTACGGTATATCTTCTTGAATTCCGTTGAGTCTTCGCGGATACCCTTTTTCTTCAGCTGCATTCGCACCAGCTCGCCGGTAAGGCTAACATTCCCTACATCATAACCTCCGCTCGGAGATTCCACACAAACCAGCTCTCCTGATTCTACATATATATTGTCAACGTTCCTGTAATAGTCTTTGCGGGAGCCCTTAAATCGTACTTCAACGATCTGAAATGGTTTATAGTGAGTTGGCATATCCATATTGGACAGCCAATCGTATACATCCAACTTACTGCATCCCCCGCCAGTCATACAGGAACCATTACTCTTACACCCGGACGGTACACAACCGCCACCTGATGAGCATGATCCACATCCCATACAATTCCTGTTTAAGTTAAATTAACTGCGAATTTACTGTTTTGATTTGTAAATTCTTCATTGTTCGGATGGAAAGGTCTAAAAATAAGATTCTTGGATTCGCATTCCGTTCAATGTGATATATCGCCTGTTCCAGGTCACGGATGATCGGAACCGCGTTGCCATAATGAATGATCCCGGCAAACTTCCGGATATCGAACTGCTGGCTTTCGAAACGCACGATCTCATCCAGCTGCTCATTGAGCACCATCGAGTCGCGCAGGATCTGCAGGCCTGTCTTAAATAAATTCTTCTGGTTCTCCCGGCCAAGCTTCGAAAAGCTCTCCATCATTTCAGTCGCTTCAACCCCTTTGCGCGCATAGCAAAGGCGCATCCAGCTCACGAAGAACTGCTCGAGGTCATCCTCTTCAGCGCCCAGGATCTTGCGGGCCAGGCTGATATTCCCGTTCGCCAGGTAAGCCACGCGCTTGGCGGCGCTTTCATCCGTTTCAAAATGGCTTAGCAGGTATGCGGCGACCTCCCGGTCTTCCTGCTTCTTTACCTTGATGAGCTGCGTTCTCGAAAGGATCGTGTTGATGATCTGGTCCTGGTTCTCTGCGACCAGGATAAACAGGGTCTTGGCAGGTGGCTCTTCGATGAGCTTCAGCAGGGTGTTCCCCTCTGATCCCAGGAATTCCGGCAGCCACATGATCAGCACCTTGTATTCCGATTCAAACGACTTCAGGGTAAGCTTACGGATAATATCATGGCATTCGCGGATCGGGATGTTTGGCTGCTTGTTCTCCGCATCCAGCGACAGGAGCCAGTCTTCCAGTCCTAAAAACGGGTTGTCGGTCACCGCTTCTCTCCACTCTTTGATCACATCTGTCGACACTTCTATTCCATCGGTCTTCTTTACAATGAAAGGATAAGAGAAATGAAGATCGGGGTGAATGAGCCGGGTATATTTACGGCAGGACGCGCAGGTTCCGCAGGAGTCGTTCTCCTGCCGGTCGTCGCAGCAGATAAACTGGGCATAAGCCAACGCCAGCGCCAGCGAACCACTGCCCTCCGGGCCTAAAAACAATTGCGCATGACTGATCCGGTCTTCTTTAACCGATCGGATCAATTGATTCTTAATATCCACCTGTCCGGGTATTTCACTAAAAAGCATCCCGCAATTTATAAAAAAATGAATTGCTGTGCGAAGGGAATATCACCCCGGGACCAGCAGCTAAGATGCTCACCGGGGATGATCTTCCTCCTAAAATTATAAAAATGGCTGTGCTTGAATTATCTTTGCCCCGTGGGAAGAATTATGGCTTTTGATTTTGGGGGTAAACGTACCGGCATCGCCGTTACCGATCCGATGAGAATTATCGCTACGGGACTGGAAACAGTCAGCTCAGCGCTGGTGATCACCTGGCTGGAAAAATACCTGGCCACCGAAGCTGTCGACCTGTTCGTGGTAGGCGAGCCCCGGCAAATGGATAATTCGCCTTCCGAGTCGGCGGGTATGACCGACGAGTTTGTCGCGAAGCTGCACCATCGTTTCCCGCAGATCCCGGTAGAGCGCATCGACGAACGGTTCACCTCGAAAATGGCTTCGCGCGTTATTGCGCAGAGCGGCAAGTCGAAAAAGGAAAAACATAACAAGGCATTAATAGATACCGTGAGCGCGACCATTATCCTGCAGTCGTACATGGAAGCAAAAGGAATATAATTATGATATTACCCATCATCGCATACGGCGATCCTGTTTTAAGAAAAATGGGGGAAGACATTACGAAAGATTACCCGCATTTAGACGAGCTGATCGCAGACATGTTCGAAACCATGTACCACGCGCGTGGCGTGGGCCTAGCAGCGCCGCAGGTCGGCCTGCCGATCCGCCTGTTTATTGTTGATGCGAGCCCTTTCGACGATGATGAGGATGATCAACCGGAAATAAAGAATTTCAAAAGGGTTTTCATTAATGCCCGGATCTTAGAGGAAAGCGGCAAGGAATGGCCTTTTGCAGAAGGCTGCCTGAGCATCCCCGAAGTACGCGAGGATGTGAACCGCAAGGCCAACGTAAAGATCTCTTATTACGATGAGCAGTTCAACCATCATGAAGAAGAATACACGGGTGTGCTCGCCCGCGTGATCCAGCATGAGTATGATCATATTGAAGGCAAGCTCTTCATCGACAAGATTTCCCCGATCAAGAAAAGACTGATTGCCAAAAAGCTGGATGCCATTACCAAAGGGCTGGTACGCCCGGGCTACAAGATGAAATACCCGGCGGTTAAGAAAAAGAAATAGGATCAATCGCGGCTACTCTTCGCGCTTCTCGTTACGGAAAGATATCTTACCCTGGTTCAGCAATTGCATGAACTGGTTCAGCTTCACGATGTCGAGCAATGGGTTCGGGCGGTTCTGCCCGGCCCAGTAAAGTTTTTCGCTTTGCTGCTGGAAATAATAGCGGGTGTTCATGGAACCATCCATCGGCATCGACATGACCATTTGCGACATCACCTTCGCGTCGAGATTCCGGTAGGCGATGGCAAGATCATCATCGGGTAAGCGAAGCTTGATAAATGCCTGCTTGAACTGTTCGATGGTTGGCCACGGAAAGATATAGATGATCGGGATATTAATGTTGTCGGTCTGCAGCTTAAAGATCTTCGAAAGATTGGGCCCGCCATTTTCAGGGATCACGATCTCTTCTTTCTTATAACCTAAGGATGATATACGGATGGTATCTCCTTCGTTCACTACCAGGGAAAAGAATCCCTTGAAATCGGTATAGGTACCCCGGTGACCGCGTGTAATATTGATCACATTGACATAAGGAAGCGGCACCAGGCTGTCGGAATGTAAGATCACCCCGGAAAACTGCACCAGCTTTTTCTCCTGCGCCTGCGAAAACGAGGCGAGGATCAACATCCACAGAAGAATACAGTATTTTTTCATGCCGATATCCACGAAAACGTGTAAGGGGGAGAATTACACGGATTTAAATGTACGAATAAAACGAAAAAGGAGCAGATCTATTTTCGATCCCGCTCCTTCAGTTCTTTTGATATGATCATTCTTTATTAACCTCTCATACGTTCAGGAAGAACCGCGTTCGGGTCGTCCATGTCGGTAATATTCACTGCTTCTACCGATTGGATCTCAGGAACGGCACGTTTCAGTGCCTGCTCCACACCGGCTTTCAGGGTCATAATGCTCATCGGGCAAGATCCGCAGGCACCCAGAAGCTTCAGCTTCACGACCATATCATCGGTAATTTCCAGTAAAGCCACGTTACCACCGTCGGCTTCCAAATAAGGTCTGATCTGATCAAGGGCCCCCTCGATCTTCTCAATTAATTCCGGACTTGTATTACTCATCTTATTATTAGTTAAATTTTGAGAGGGCCGACAGAACGCTTTGTGTATGTTCCGCTTAAACCCTGCTACAAAAATACAAAGTTAATTTAGAATTGTTTTAATTAGCCATCACAACTTTACCGGAAGCGTTCGAAATGGCCACCTGCTGGGCTACACGACGAGCAATCTCCATAAAGGATTCGCTCATCGGGTTTGCTTCGTTGAGAATGATCGGCTCACCACTCTCTCCGGCCTCACCTACGGCCTGCACCAGCGGGATCTCTCCTAAAAATGGGATATCGAACTGCTGGGCCAGCTTTTTACCGCCGTCCTTTCCAAAGATATAGTATTTGTTATCGGGCAGCTCGGCAGGGGTAAAGTACGACATGTTCTCTACCACACCCAGCACCGGCACATTGATGGCTTCCATACGGAACATCGCGATACCTTTACGGGTATCGGCCAGGGCTACACGCTGCGGGGTAGAAACGATCACGGCACCCGTGATCGGGAAGTTCTGTCCAAGGGTAATATGCACATCTCCGGTTCCCGGAGGGGTATCTACAAGCAGGTAATCCAGCTCACCCCAGTCGGCATCATGAAAAAGCTGGCGAAGCGCGCTGGTCACCATCGGGCCTCTCCAGGGAATTGCCTGGTTAGGATCGGTAAAGAAGCCAATCGACAGTAATTTGATCCCATATTTTTCCAGGGGTAGCAGAACCGTTTTCTCACCCACCTTCTTTGCGCCCGGGCGGGAGCCCTCGAGGTTAAACATGATCGGAACCGAAGGACCATAAATATCCGCATCGATCAGTCCGACCTTCGCACCGGTCTTTGCCAGGCCAATAGCCAGGTTTACAGCTACGGTCGATTTACCTACGCCCCCCTTACCGGAAGCGACCAGCACAATGTTCTTGATATTCGGGAACGCATTACCGCTGGGCTTCGTGGTAACACGTGAGGTCATATTGATCTTAACGACTGCTTCCTTATCTACAAAATGGTGGATCGCGTTGATGCACGCATTTTCGATCATGGCTTTAAGCGGGCAGGCCGGCGTCGTGAGGATCACCGAGAAAGACACTTCCTTTCCATTCACTTTCACATCCTCGATCATCTTCAGGGTAACCAGGTCTTTTTTCAGGTCGGGCTCTTCTACGTGGCTTAGCGCGTCTATTATTTGCTGTTCAGTAATCATGATGGTGACGGGTATTTATAACCAGGGCTTATTAAGGGTATTTCTACACGATCCGCGGCCCTTTATGCTCCTGCAAATTTATAAATTGAACCATGAATCAGGCAGAATTGTTTGAAAAAGAAAAGGGCCACATATTATGCGGCCCTTTTCACCCCCCGGGAATCTTACTTATAGAAATTAACGAATATGCACATGATTATCGCTTACGGTTTCATTGCCCGCCAGATCTCTGGCTTTAAGCTCGTAATTGTACTGGTTGGATGAATGCCTGATAATAACAGTCGTGTCGATCGTGTAGGTGAGGTTGCCACCCGCGTTTGCTTCGATCTTCAGGATATCGCTGTCGTTAAGCGCTTCGGTAATATGAAGGCTCACCGCACCCAGGCTCTTGTCATCTGAGAAATGAATGGTAAACCGGACAGTGTCGCCTTCGTCGGCATAAGCATGATCCTTTGGAGATACACGCTCGATCACCGGCGCCGTGATGTCTTTCGTTTCTTCTTTCTTACAAGACGACAAAACAGCCAATACACTGGCAGACAGAATAATAAACGAACCTACTGATTTCAATTTCATATACTTTAAGTATTAAATTATCAAAACGAGTAATTAATACCTGTAATTATCCGGCCCTGGTGATCCGCTTGCGGGTCATTCAGCCGCACCCTTACAGGCAAATGATATGCCATATTTACAGAAAAGCGCTTTTTATACAGGTCTACGCTAAATACACCGTTCATCACATCCCCGTTGGTCTGGCTCATCTTCACTCCTTTATCCGTATCATAACCAGCGGTTTCCGTGTATAATCCGATGCCGGGCATCAGCACTAAGAACGTTGTTTCGAAGCTGTAAAAAAAGGTAGATGTATTGCTCAAACGGTCAGCATAGTGATAATCGTATCTGTTTGTCGTATTCAGGCGGTAATTGATATCTGTATTGAAGCCCAGCTTACCCAGGCGGCAGAGGTAGCCCAGCGACAGCAGAATATCGGTGCTCCCTGTTCCGGGCTGGATATGCGGATCGACCATCCCATCGCTGC
>CALNCF010000480.1 GCA_937875035.1 uncultured Sphingobacteriaceae bacterium
AGTTTTTACAGGCCCATACAAAGTTCCCGTGCCATTTCAGGGCAGAGGCCACCATATCATCGATCAGGCGGTGTTCGTAGGTAATGCCTGCGGCATCCATCTGCGCTTTAAATTCATTTTCATAGATCTCCTGGAAGATATCTTTGAAACGTCCGTCATATTTTTTCAGGATGGTATTTTTGGTAGAAAGGTATAAAGGCCATTTCTTCAGGATCGCCTGGTTGAAGCAAGCCCTTGCAAAGCCCTTGATCGATTCATCAGTGTTATACATGGCTAGCGCCACACCGTCGCCCTGGAAATTGTACGCCTCGTGCTCAATCACTTCTCCGTTCTCACCTTCAAACTTAATGGTCAGCTTTCCCTTACCCTTGGTCACGAAATCCGTAGCACGATACTGGTCGCCGAACGCATGACGGCCGATGCAGATCGGGGCTGTCCAGTTCGGCACCAGGCGCGGGATGTTCTTCATCACGATCGGTTCGCGGAACACGGTTCCGTCCAGGATATTCCGGATGGTGCCGTTCGGCGACTTCCACATTTGTTTCAGTCCGAATTCTTTTACGCGGGCTTCATCAGGCGTAATGGTCGCGCACTTGATCCCTACGTTATATTTTTTGATCGCTTCTGCCGCATCTACAGTAACCTGGTCGTTGGTAGCATCGCGATGCTCCATTCCTAAATCGAAATATTTAATATCCAGGTCTAAATAAGGATGAATTAATTTATCCTTGATGAACGTCCAGATAATACGGGTCATTTCATCTCCGTCGAGCTCTACTACCGGGTTGGCTACTTTAATCTTACTCATATTTTATTATTATTTTATTTGCTGCGCAAATTTAAAGGAATGCAGCAATGAATCAAGTATTTAGTTGCTAAATAATTATACCGCGCGGTATCCTGTCAGAAGCCTGTTTCCAGGTCGAGCCTGTTCTTCAGCTCGGCCAGGTTCGGGTTTTTCTTTACCAGTGCATTGTATTTCTCCGTGGTGGTATATGGCCGGTGACCTTCTTCCGTCTGGTTGATCACAATGTCGAAGTCGATGGAAAAGTTGTTCAGCCGACTCCGGATATGGCCGATCAGCTCGGTTTTCTCAGCACTTAACATGTCAGCCTGCACTTTGTTCACCACTTCGATCTCGAAGCGGATGCTCTCTTTGAAAACAGGCTTGAGCGAACTTAGCAGGGTGTGAAAGCTGATCTTGTTCTGCTGCGCGATGAGCTGTATGTATTCCTGCCAGTGCCGGTAAAATTCCTCCTGTGAAAATTCAGTTGCCGGCAAGAGCTCGTTCGGGGTTTCTTCGGCAAGCTGGGGTGTGCTGCTCTCCTGTTGCGCTGTGAACTTGCCCGCCGCGATGTCATTCAGCGAAGGAAGCTTCGGCGACCCTCCTGATCCGATAGGCTTGTGGATCTTGCGGGCTACCGCAGGCGCGGCCTGTGGCGCTTCGGCCGGTTGAGGCGCAGGCGCTTCTTCCTTCCCGGCTGCTTCCTTAGAGACTTCGCTTAAGCCGGAATTAATTTTTTTTTTACCTCCGGCGTTTCTGCGGGAAGTTGTGCCAGTTGAATGGCGGAAGGGATATGGCACATCTTCATCAGCGCCAGCTCCACATGAAGCCGCTGGTTCTTGCTGGCCTTATAGTGAATGTCGCACTGGTTGGCGATGTTCAGCGCGCTCATCAGCAGGGAGGCGGATGCCGCGGCGCTTTGCTGCCTGTATTTTTCTTTGACGCTCTCGCTCACCTTCAGCAGCTTCAGCGTCGACTCATCCTTGCATACCAGCAGGTTCCTGAAATGCTCGCTCAGCCCGTTGATGCAGTTGTTCCCGTCGAAGCCCTTATGAAGGATCTCGTCGAAGATCAGCAGCACATCCTTGATCTGTTCCTGGATGATGGCGTCTGTAATGCGGAAATAATAATCGTAGTCGAGGATGTTCAGGTTGTCGATCACCGAACGGTAGGTCAGGTTATTCCCTGAAAAGCTGACGATCTGGTCGAAGATAGACAAGGCATCACGCAACGCGCCGTCGGCTTTCTGCGCAATGGTATGCAGGGCTTCCGATTCGGCTTCAATATGTTCGCTTTTGGCAATATAGCCCAGGTGACCGGCAATATCGTCGATCTGGATCCGGTTGAAATCAAAGATCTGGCAACGCGATAAAATGGTTGGGATGATCTTGTGCTTTTCGGTCGTGGCCAGGATAAAGATGGCATAGGATGGCGGCTCTTCCAGGGTTTTCAGGAACGCGTTGAAGGCGCTCGTGGAAAGCATGTGAACCTCATCGATGATATAGATCTTGTATTTACCCGACTGTGGGGCATAACGCACCTGCTCGACCAGGCTGCGGATATCTTCCACGGAATTGTTCGAAGCGGCATCCAGCTCGTGGATGTTCATGGAGTTCCCGTTCTTGAAAGAGATGCATGATTCGCACTGGTCGCATGCCTCAGTATTTTCTGTGATATTCTGGCAATTGATGGTTTTGGCAAGGATCCGTGCGCAGGTGGTCTTACCCACGCCACGCGGTCCGCAGAACAGGAAAGCCTGCGCCAGGTGATTATTACTGATCGCGTTCTTCAGCGTATTGGTGATATGTGACTGGCCTACAACCGTATCGAAGGTTGCCGGGCGGTATTTTCGTGCCGAAACAATAAAATTCTCCATCGCAACGAAAATAGGAAAAAAAATGAAACCGATATTTGTATAATTGCAACCCGCCGCGATTATTCCGGCAGCCCGAAAGGTATATTTTTATATTTTTGGGACCTGTGCAGATCACCTTACAAGCGCTTGATGAGTTATGGCATTTGAATTTCATTCCGACTGGAACACCTATTTTAACCAGCAATACGAGAACTCGAAGAACTATGTATTGCCCTTTATTACAGCCCATAAAAAGGTAGATTCTCAAAGCATGATCCTGGAGATCGGCTGCGGGGAAGGAGGAGTGCTGAAGGCATTCACCGACCTGGGATGTAAGGTGGTAGGGGTGGACCTGAGCCCGGACCGCGTGAAAATGGCCGAAGGCTTCATGCAGCCGGAGATTGATAAGGGGCTGGCCCGTTTCATTGCCAAGAACATCTACGACGTTGATTTTGAGCATGATTTTGCCCGCCAGTTCGATGTCATCATCCTGAAAGATTCTATTGAGCACATCCCCGACCAGGAAAAGATCATTGGTCATTTAAAGCGTTACCTGGCAACAGATGGCAAGATCTTCTTCGGATTTCCGCCCTGGTACATGCCTTTTGGCGGACACCAGCAGATCTGCAGGAACAAATGGCTGAGTAAGCTGCCTTATTATCACTTATTGCCGAAATTTCTGTATAAGGCTGTGGTCAAGGCCGCCGGAGAGAATGAAGCCACGGTACAGGAGCTGTTGGAGATCAAGGATACCGGCATCTCGATCGAGCGTTTCGAGCGTATTGTAAAGAAAACAGGCTATGATGTGGTGGCAAAGACGCATTACCTGATCAACCCGATCTACCGCTATAAGTTTAAGCTGGAGCCCCGGAAGCAGTTTGCATGGATCTCCGCGATCCCCTTTTTCCGGAATTTCCTGACCACCTGCGTGTATTACCTGATCGGGGAGAAATCCGCCGCGGATGCCCGTAAATAGGGGTTGAAGGCCTGGAAAGGCTGTTTTGAGTGGCTGC
>CALNCF010000481.1 GCA_937875035.1 uncultured Sphingobacteriaceae bacterium
TGGATCACCCCTTTCCATTGCTCCGGGGGTAGTTTCAACAAGTCTTCCAGCGAAGCTTCCGGCTTCGCCGGGACAACCCCGGCATAGGCTTCCGCCGTAGAAACATGTACAGGTGGCTTGATAAGCACGATACGATACGCGCTGAGATCGAGCTGCAAAGGCCTGAACTGATCCCCGCGCCCATAGGCGAACACGGACTTATTCCGGATGAAAAAGGCACAATCGCTGCCCAGGCGCCGGCAATAACTTTCCATCTGCTCATGATCCAGGCCCAGACCCAGGTATGAATTCATCAGGCGGATGGCATAGGCCGCGTCGGCTGAGCCTCCTCCCAGGCCTGCTCCTATCGGGATCTGTTTGAGCAGGTGCATCTCCAGTGCCGGCAGGTCGAAATCTTCCTCCAGGAGATGGTAAGCCCTGACACACAGGTTATCTCCTCCTTCACCGGGAATATCCATGCCCCATTGCCGGAAGCTGAACGCTTGCGAACGCCGGATCTCCAGCGCGTCGTGGATCCCGATGGGGTAAAACGCCGTTTCAATGTCATGAAAGCCATCTTCACGCTTGCCTGTAATATTTAAACCGATGTTAATCTTCGCGTTAGGAAAAGCGATCATCTCCTTTTCATTGTTATTAGGATAACAAAAATACATTTATTTTCTTTGTATGGATGTCCGGGTACCGGAACGGCTCCTTGCCGTAGCTCAGCGATCCCGGCATCATCCTGCATATTATAAAACCAGCATCATGAAACAATACCACGATTTGATGAGCCATGTATTAGCGCATGGGGCGCAAAAGCACGACCGGACAGGCACCGGAACGATCAGTGTGTTCGGTTACCAGATGCGCTTCGACCTTTCGGAGGGCTTCCCGCTGCTGACCACCAAAAAGGTACACCTGCGCTCGATCATTCATGAGCTGATCTGGTTTTTAAAGGGGGATACCAATATTGCATATCTGAAGGAAAACGGGGTATCGATCTGGGATGAGTGGGCCGACAAGGACGGGAACCTTGGACCGGTATACGGTTCGCAGTGGAGATCCTGGCCTGCGGCCGATGGTCAGCATATCGACCAGATCGCCCAGGTGGTCGACATGATCAGCAAGAACCCCGATTCGCGCAGGCTGATCGTTTCTGCCTGGAACGTGGCCGAAGTGAACCAGATGGCTCTTCCGCCCTGCCATGCCTTCTTCCAGTTCTATGTAGCCGACGGGAAGCTCTCCTGCCAGCTTTACCAGCGCAGTGCAGACATCTTCCTCGGGGTACCCTTCAACATCGCTTCCTATGCCTTACTGACCATGATGGTAGCCCAGGTATGCGGATTACAGGCCGGAGAATTT
>CALNCF010000482.1 GCA_937875035.1 uncultured Sphingobacteriaceae bacterium
AAATGCCCTGATCGAGTTCTCATCCAAAGAAAAAGCCTTATTGGAATATTTACATACAAACGAACGGATCACCTTGCCTGAATACTGCAAGCTCATCAACATCTCGAGGAGAAGAGCTTCGCGGATCCTGGTGAACCTGCTCCTTTCCGGGGTGATCCGGGTACACACCACAGAAAAGACCGAATTTTACACTGCCGCATAATGCTGTTAGAATCTTACAAAACGCACTTCAGGAAGACCTTCCTGTTGGCTTATCCTGTTGTAATCAGTCAACTGGGACATATTTTAGTAAACCTCACCGACGTGATCTTTATCGGCAAGCTCGGCGCGGTAACCCTGGCCGCCTGCTCGCTGGGGATCTCTTTCTTCGCGGTATTCATGGTCTTCGGTATCGGTATCGCCTATGGAATGACCCCGTTGGTAGCCCAGAGCCATGGAGCCAAAGATTACGACCGCTGCGGCACACTGCTGGCTAACGGGGTAATGATCAATATTGGAACAGGATTGCTTATCGCCTTGCTGATATACCTGACCACGCCCCTGCTGTACCATATGGGGCAGAACCCGGAGGTAGTGAAACAAACCATCCCTTTTTTACGGATCATTGGCTTTTCCATTATCCCGATGATGCTGTTCGTAAGTTTCAAGCAGTTTGCCGAAGGCCTCTCCTTTACCCGCCAGGCCATGATGATCACCATTGTTGCAGACAGCTTTAACGTGCTCCTGACCTACTCTCTGATCAACGGCTCCTTCGGGTTCCCGGCATTGGGACTGGTTGGTGCAGGCTGGGCGAACTTTACGGCACGCTGCCTCATGGCGCTTTCGATGAGCATTTATGTATTGCGCTCGCATCATTTCAAGCCTTATTTAAAGGAATTTAAGCGGAAAGCCCTGAGCTATGCCGAATCTGTATCGATCGTCAGGCTGGGCACACCTACCGCCCTCCAATACCTCTTCGAGGTGGGCGCCTTCTCAGTCGCGGCGGTAATGGTCGGCCTGATCGGGGCCAGTCACCAGGCAGCGCACCAGATCGCCATCAGCCTCGCTTCGGTTACCTATATGGCCGCCAGCGGGCTCGGTGCCGCGGCAAGCGTGCGGGTAGGAAATGCCGTGGGACAGAAGAATTTTGAGCAGCTCCGCCGTTCAGGGATTACAGGCTACATCATGGTGATCGCCTTTATGACCTTTAATGCCCTGCTCTTTATCGCCGGGAACCGCATCCTCCCGGAGTATTATATCAATGACCTGGAAGTGATCCATATCGCTTCGGGACTGCTCATTATCGCGGCTGTTTTCCAGCTTTCGGATGGCGCGCAGGTGGTCGGACTCGGTGCATTACGGGGTATGGGCGATGTAAAAGTACCCACGCTCATTACCCTCGTAGCCTATTGGGTGATCGGCATCCCGTTGGGCTATTACCTGGGATTCATGCTGGGAATGGGTGTAAACGGTATCTGGTACGCGCTTTCGGTGGGCTTAACGGTATCGGCTGTACTGCTGTTCCTGCGCTTCAACCAGCAAAGCCGCAAGGTGATCGAGGCAGCACGGGCTTAGTCCGCTGCTTCGATCAATGCGTTAAAATCGGTGTCCATGGCCTCAAAACGGGCCATACATTGGCGAATGAAGTCTTCCGTGATCATGGCTTTGATCTGCTCCAGGCCCGGAATATCCATTTCCGATACCTTATAGCTCTGCTCATAAGGGCCCCATTCTACCTTAATAATAAACTTCTGGTTCATCGAAAAGATGCTGATACGGCAATCATTGTGGGGAATCTGGGCGATTATTCTCATGCTATTCGGGGTATAAGACCGGCCCAAAAATAGGGCTTTTCGGGAAATGTATAGAATAGGTCAAGGGGTATTCGCACGGTTTTTCAGAGGAGAGGTACCCACAGGAAGGCCGGGCCCAGGTATGCGATCCGTCGTTTTACACAGCCTTTTCCCCTTAAAAACAGGCTGCCATTGCGGCATCTTTCGATTCAGCGCTCACTAATCACTCTTTGTAGACATATAGGTATATATGCTTTATATAAAATTCATAAATAACTGTATTTTAATATATTGATTAACAATAAATATAGATTCAAAATATTGTTTGGCAATTGAAGTTAAACCGGATAGCGGGGCAAAAACCTGTATTCAAACAACCGCTTTATATAAAAATACATAATACACTGATAATTAATACATAAAACACATAAACAAAATTATATTTCTCCATAATTTCGCATCGAAATCGACGATAAAACACCGCTTTTTCGAAGCATCCGGGCTATAGAGATCTTAAAACCAGTAGCTGACAAACTGGCCCTGTTTACCCTTCTTCCTTTCCGCAGATGTGAGTAAATATTATCTCAGTTTTCTATTTACAGTTGAATATTCTTTTTTTACTTTTGGAATTATGAACAACAAAGGAATCTTTACCCCTCGCTTTTTCGTATTGAGCAGCCTGATCCTGATCGCTGCGGCAACCCGCTTCCTCCCTCATCCGCCTAACTTCACCGCTGTAGGTGCACTGGCAATGTTCGGCGCGGCTAACTTCGAAGACAAACGACTGGCTTTCATCCTCCCGATCCTGGTGATGCTGCTGACCGACCTTTTCATCCCGTTCGGGTTCAGCCCGGAAGTGTATGTAAGCTTTATCGGTGTCGTGCTGATCGGCTTTACGCTCAGAGGACGTACCAGTGCTGCGAACGTGGTCATGGGCTCCCTTGCTTCATCGGTCTTATTCTACCTTGTAACCAACCTCGTGTTCTGGTATACCTTCTATCCGCATACCCTCGCAGGTCAGATCGAAAGCTATACAGCAGCGCTTCCGTTCTTTGCCAATTCACTGGCAGGCGACCTGTTCTTCAACGGCCTGTTCTTCGGAGCCTACGCCATGATCCGCAAAGCATACCCGGTATTGGCTGAATAAGTCCTTTACCATACAGATATAAGAAAAGCCCCATTCAGGGGCTTTTTTAGTTTAACCGGTTATTCATTACCTCTTCCACCCAGGCAGGTACCCCTGTCCCGGCAGTTTCCCGCCGGTAATGCCATTGAGTACCCTTTACAGGCTCCAGCTTAGGGTCGATCACATACAACGGGGAGCCTGCCGGCTTATAATGTACCAAGCTGGCCGCCGGGTACACCTGCATAGAGGTCCCGACCACGAGCACCAGGTCTGCCTGCTGTATCTCCTGTAAAGCGGGCTCCATCATCGGCACAGCCTCGCCAAACCATACCACATGCGGCCGTAGCTGGGAACCCAGCTCACAGCGATCGCCCATACGGATCTCCCAGCCATCGATATTATATAGCAGGTTTTCGTTTACCGAGCTGCGAGCCTGGGTGATCAGCCCATGCAGGTGCAGCACCCGTGTCGATCCTGCCCTTTCATGCAGATCATCAATGTTCTGGGTAATGATCTGCACCTCAGCATAGCTTTCCA
>CALNCF010000483.1 GCA_937875035.1 uncultured Sphingobacteriaceae bacterium
GTCTTGATACAGCATTTTATGTAGGACTGCCCATTGGGTATGATAAACTTGAGTTTTTAAGGAATTATAACAGGGGAGACGGCCTCAGGGACTTTCCTGATGAAAGAAGCCCTAGAGCATTACGCGAAGACCACGCTGGATACTTTTGTTACGCAGCAGTTCTATAAGCCCCTGGGCTTATCGACCATGACCTACCTGCCGCGTCAGCATGTGTATGCGAACCGCCTGATCCCTACGGAGTATGATAAGGAGTTCCGTAAGCAGCTGGTGCATGGCTACGTGCACGATCCCGGAGCGGCCATGTTGGGTAGTGTGGGCGGTCATGCCGGCTTGTTTGCCAATGCGAACGATGTGGCGGTGATCATGCAGATGCTGCTGAATAACGGAGAGTATGGAGGCGTTCGTTACTTTAAAGAAGAAACCGTGACGAAATTCACCAGCGCGTATGTGGCGGGCAACCGCCGCGGCCTGGGTTTCGATAAGCCGGAACCCGATCAGAGCAAACCTGGTCCTACGGCGCGTTCGGCATCGCCGGCAACCTTTGGGCATACCGGCTTTACCGGCACCTGCGCATGGGCCGACCCGGCAACGGGCCTGGTGTATGTGTTTCTTTCGAACCGGATCAATCCTTCGGCAGATAATAAAAAGCTGCTGGAACAGAATGTGCGTACCGATATTCAGCAAGTGGTATACGATGCCATGAAAAAACAGTAACTAAAAACCAAACAATATGAAGAAGATGAAACTCATTCTGGCGCTCTGCCTGGCTGGCACCATGTATGGCGTAACAGCCAAGGCACAGGCAACCACTCCGGAAGCTGACAAAAAAGTGCACGATGAAAAAATAATCAGCCTCGACAACAAAGCAAGCAAGGAAGCCGACAACGCGGCTGAGCTGAAGGCGAAGGCCGACAAAGCAGCGATGAAAGCGGAGAAGAAGAACGCGAAGCTGCGTAAGAAGCAGGATAAGGCCGCTGCCAAGGCGCAACGCATGATGGAGAAGCAGCAGGCAAACCTGGCTGCTGCCGAAAAGTCGAAAGCCAAGGCCGATAAGGCTGCTGCCAAAGCTGAAAAGGCAAAGCAGAAAGCCGAGAAGCGCAAGGCGAAAACAAGCAAATGATATCTTAAAGACCGCTCCGGCGGTCTTTTTTTATGCCGGGTTGTTTTATAAAGCAGGCCAAACTTAAACCGGTCAATGCTGTTAACCTACTGTGATATTTTTAGGCGGGGCATGTCCCGGCCGGGACATATCGGATTTTCTTATCATCTTTAACCGTTTAAAAAAAACTCATATCAAATGAAAATAGGTATTGTGTGTTATCCGACATTCGGGGGTAGCGGAGTGGTTGCGACAGAATTAGGAAAAGCACTTGCTGATCACGGGCACCAGGTTCACTTTATTACGTACAGCCAGCCGGCCCGTCTCGATTTTTTTTCCGAGAATTTATTTTACCACGAAGTAACCGTTTCCAATTACCCTTTGTTCGATTATCCCCCTTATGAGCTGGCGCTTGCCAGCCGGCTGGTAGATGTGGTACGTTACGAGCAGCTGGATATCCTGCATGTGCATTACGCCATTCCGCATGCTTCGGCTGCGTATATGGCTAAGCAGATCCTGGCCAGCGAAGGGCTGAACATTCCCGTGGTTACTACCCTGCACGGTACAGATATTACCCTGGTAGGGAAAGACATGACCTATAAGCCAGTGGTTACCTTTTCGATCAACCAGTCGGATGGGGTGACCGCTGTTTCGGCTAACCTGAAATCAGATACCTGTAAATACTTCGAGATCCAGAACGAGATCCGGGTGATCCCGAACTTTATCGACCTGAGCAGGTTCAGTCACCGGGCGAAGGATCACTTTAAAAAAGCGATCGCGCCGAACGGGGAAAAGATCGTGGTGCATACCTCGAACTTCCGCAAGGTGAAGCGGGTGCAGGATGTGGTGCGTGTATTCGCGGCGATCAATGAGCGGGTCCCATCCAAGCTGCTGCTTGCGGGCGATGGCCCGGAACGTACGCATATTGAGCAGTTATGCCGTGAGCTGAATTTGAAGGATGACGTTCGCTTTTTAGGGAAGCTCGATGCGGTGGAAGAGATCCTGTCGGTATCCGACCTGTTCCTGTTGCCTTCGGAAACAGAGAGCTTTGGCCTGGCGGCCCTGGAGGCTATGGCCTGCAAGGTTCCGGTCGTATCCTCGAATGCGGGTGGTATTCCAGAACTGAATGTAGAGGGTGTAACGGGTTTCCTGAATGATGTGGGAGATATTGAGGGTATGGCAAAGAATGCGATTTATATCCTGGAGGATGAAGCGAGGCTGAAAGAATTTAAGGAACGTGCCCTGAACCGTGCCAAAGAATTCGATATCTCGATCATTATGCCGGTCTACGAAAGCTATTATCATGAAGTGATCGCCAGGAGCAGGGCGAAGCTGAGCGTATAACCCTTTGGGGAAGAACATAAAAAAAGGCGCGATGATCATCGCGCCTTTTTTTATGAGTACAGTACCGGCAATTAATACCGGGTCATGTGTTTTAGCTGGATCAGCTCTTCCTGGGTCAGGTGTCTTGAACGACCTCTGGAGAGATCCTTCTTCGTTAATCCGGCATACAGTACGCGGTCGAGCTTTTCGACCTCGTAGCCCAGGTGTTCGAACAAGCGGCGAACGATACGGTTCCGGCCGATATGAATTTCGATGCCTACCGTTCTCTTTGATTTTCCTTCCACGAAAGAAAGATCATCAACAGTCGCTATCCCGTCTTCCAGTTCCACACCAGCAACGATCTTCTCAAAATCTTCCTTGCTCAGGTTCCTGTCGAGGGTTACTTCATAGATCTTCTTTACCTTGTTTCTCGGGTGTGAAAGCTTCTGCGCCAAGTCGCCATCATTGGTGAGCAGCAGCAGCCCCATCGTATTGCGGTCGAGGCGGCCTACGGGGTAGATGCGCTCGCGTGTCGCATTCTTCACCAGGTCCATTACGGTACGGCGTTCCTGTGGATCGTCGGTCGTGGTAATATAATCCTTAGGCTTGTTCAGCAATACATACACCATCTGCTCGCGCTTCAGGAGCTTGCCGCTGAATTTGATCTTATCCGTCGGGTTTACTTTATAGCCTAATTCGGTGATCACTTCACCGTTCACGGTTACTTCTCCTGCAACGATCAGCTCATCGGCCTTACGGCGCGAAGAAACTCCTGCATTGGAAAGGTAGCGGTTCAAACGGATCAGCCCGTCGTCGGCAGCCTTGCGTTTAGGTTTGTCGACCGGTGTTTCGGTGTATGTTTTCTTTACCAGCGGACGACGTTCGAATTTTTTATCCTCGTTGTTGTATAATTTGCCTGCAGCACGTTCA
>CALNCF010000484.1 GCA_937875035.1 uncultured Sphingobacteriaceae bacterium
TATGCCAGTTGAACAGTACCACGGCAAACAGGAGGAAGAGTAAACCGCCAGCTTGGAGCCGGAGGTCTGCTCGTTGAAATAAAAGAATGCCACGAAAAAGGCTACGATCGGGTTCAGGTAAATAATAATGCCGATGGTAGAAGAGGGCAGACCGATCAGCGCGTACAGGCTCAGGAACAAAGGGATCACGGTGAAGAACAGCGAGATCACCAGGATATTGGTCCAGAATATGCTTTCGGCAGGCAGGTGATGGTCCCTGAAGGCATAATACGGCAGGATGATGAGAGTCGAGATCATCAGCTGAACCAGCAGGATATTGAATTTATGCAAGCGTTCGATCTTCTTCTGGAGCACCAGGTAAATGGAATACAGCAGGGCGATCACCACCGAAACGGCTACATCCGTAGCGGCATTATAAGCCAGGAAGCTGATGCTGCCCACACAGATCAGGATCGCCGTCCATTGTATCCGCGACAAGTGCTCTTTTAATACGAAGAAGCCCAGCAGGGCCGTGAGTATAGGGCATACCATATAGGCGAAGGCACCCGATTGAATGCTCACATGATTGATCGCGTAAATGAACGAGAACCAGTTCGCCGTAATGAAGACGCTGGAGCTGATAATAAGCTTCCAGGTATTCCTGCGCTGTGCGGCGGATGTATTACGCAAGTATTGCCAATCTTCGCGCAGGCTTTTCCTGCGGAAGAGCAGGGTGATCAGCACACAGATGAGCAGGGAGGTAAAGATGCGGTAGATCAGGATCTCGGTAGAAGGGTAGCCCCGCAGGTTCCGCAAGGGAACGGAGAAGGCTCCCCAGATCATGCTGGAGCCAATGGCTGCCGCGAAATAATTGAAACGGGCGTTCACTAACGGGCGGCTATCATCGAGATCTCTACGTTCACATTCTTCGGAAGGCCCAGTACGGCCACGGTTTCACGTGCCGGGAAATCACCCTCGAAGAACGAGCCGTAGACCTCGTTCACTAAATTGAAGTGTGCCATGTCCGATAGGAAAATAGATGTTTTGATCACATGTCCGAACGACATGCCGGCTTCTTCCAGGATCGCCTGCAGGTTTTGCATCACCTGGCGCGTCTCCACTTCAATATCGCCTACGAGCAGGTGCTCGTTCTCCGGGTTGATCGCGATCTGTCCCGAAATGAAAAGCATATTGCCCGTCATCACGGCCTGGTTGTACGGCCCGATCGGCGCCGGTGCCTTGCTTGTTTTTATAATGGTTTTCATGTGATATTGCGTGTGTATGTTGCTGGGGCAAATGTAAGGAATGAAAGCCCGGATCAGGAAGAATATTTTTTGACCAGGTAAATGATCAGGCAGATCAGGAACAGCAGGATCGCGATGCGGTTGATGATATGCATCGCTTTCAGGTTGAAGCTGGTAGGACGGTTCGGATCCTTCTTCCGAAAGTAATATCCCAGGAATTTATTCATGATAATGCATGCTGGATGGTTGATCAAATATAGCCCAAATCAATTCATTTTGTTACAATGATTGCATGTTTGATCCGGGAAATCGATTAGATTTGCCTGAGCAGCATAGAAAATCATTTTATTTATGAAGTATACACCAATAAATTCCTCCCTGTTCACCGGTAACCGGGAGCGTTTTACCGCTCGCATGAAACCGAATTCCATGGCCATTATCCAGTCGAATGACGAGTTTCCACGCAGCGGCGATCAGAATTTTACCTTTCACCAGAATGTAGTCCTTTTCTACCTGTCGGATATAGACCAGGAAGAAACGATCCTGATCCTGTTCCCCGATTCTCCTATCCCCGCATACAAGGAAGTATTATTCCTGAAGAAGACCAATGAGCATATCGCTGTATGGGAAGGACATAAATATACCAAGGAAGAAGCCTATACGGCATCGGGTATCCGGTCGATCTTCTGGACGGAAGATTTCAAGACTATTTTTCCGATGCTGATGCACTATACCGAGAACGTATACATCAACACGAACGAGAACGACCGCTATGTGCATATCAACCAGTACCGCGACCTGCGTTTTGCGCGCGACCTGATGGCGCAGTACCCGGTGCATAAATACGAACGTGCGGCCCCGATCCTCCGCGACCTGCGTGCCATCAAATCGCAGGGCGAGATCGACCTGATCCAGATCGCCTGCAACATTACGGGCAAGGCATTCGACAGGGTGCTGAAGTTTGTAAAGCCGGGTGTGACCGAATACGAGATCGAAGCGGAGATCATCGCAGAGTTCATCCGTAACCGTGCAACCGGGCATGCCTATAACCCGATCATCGCATCGGGCGCGAACGCGTGTGTATTGCATTATAACGATAACAACCAGGTGTGCAAGGACGGGGATGTGATCCTGTTCGACTTTGCCGCCGAATACGCGAACTACAACTCCGATCTTTCACGTTCCATCCCGGTGAACGGCAGGTATACCGACCGCCAGCGTGCGGTATACAACGCGGTTTTACGGGTTATGGTGGAAGCGAAAAAGATGCTGGTGACGGGAACCATCCTGGATGAATACCAGAAAGAAGTCGGTAAGCTGATGGAATCGGAAATGATCGGCTTAGGCTTGCTCGACCGTCACGATGTAGAGAAGCAGAACCCGGCCATGCCGTTGTATAAAAAGTATTTCATGCATGGCACCTCTCACTTCCTCGGGCTCGATGTGCACGACATCGGGAACCGTTATGTAAAGATGCAGCCGGGTATGGTGTTCACCTGCGAGCCGGGTATGTATATCCCGGAAGAAGGGCTGGGTATCCGGATCGAGAACGACATCCTGATCACAGAGAATGGCAATGTCGACCTGATGGCGCACATCCCGATCGAAGCTGAAGAGATCGAAGAGATCATGAATTCCAAATAAAAGGAAAGGGGCTTAAGGCCCCTTTTTTATTTTTCAGTTAAGAATATCGTATAGAGATTAGTCAACCATCGGACAACTCCGGCTGCCGTTGGAGCCTCTTCCGCCCCCGCCCGTGTTCAGCTTGTAATACAGGCCGCCATATACATACGAATAGGAGTCGTTGCCTTTGTAAATAAAGCCGTCCATCTCGTCGGTAAAGGTCTGGTAATAACGGTAGCCCAATCCTAACTGTATTTTAGGTGTGATCGCATAGCGCATGGAAACGCTTACCGGAACAACCACTTCGCTGGCTGCCTTGTTAGTCACCTTCGGCTGTATGCCACTGTAGCTAACCTTGTAATTGACCACACCGGCGCCGAGGGAAGGGTAAAGGCTCAGCCGCTCGGAAAGCGGCACTTCGTACACCAGGGCAAGGCTCAGGTCGATCGATTTCCTGATCACGTAGTAATCAAGGATCGGCGTGGTTGTATAATGCGAAATGCCATAGAGGTCTGCACCCGTACGGATAACCGCTTCTGCGGAAAGACGTTTGCTCAGTGTCTTGTTCAGGGATATCCCGTAACCAATGTCGAAAAATTCTTCCTCGAAATCGTTGGTATACGAAAGCAGGTTCCGGGTGATCATACCCACATCAACACCAATGGTGAGGCCGGTATTTTCAGCAGGAAGACCATAATAGAAACGGGATGATTGTGCGAAAGAACTGGCAGAAGCCAGTGAAAGAATCATAATTGTTATAAACAACAATGTGATGCGGCGCATATTTCTTTGTTCAGGGCTGAGAAGCAACAGGCTTCTTTCTGTGGCGAAGATACGTGAATTTTGCATTTGTAGTTTAATTTAGTTTAAGAGTATCTTTATCGGCTATGGCAAAAATTAAATCAGCATTTTTCTGTCAAAACTGTGGTTACCAGGCGGCTAAATGGCTGGGTAACTGTCCCGGCTGCGGAGAGTGGAACACCTTTATGGAAGAGATCGTCGAAAAGACACCATCTAAAAGCGAATGGAAAACCGGCAGTGGAGCTGCGCGGGTTCCCAGGCCTGTACACATCGCAGAGATCGAGTATCAATCGGAGAAAAGAATTCATAGCAGTGACAATGAGTTTAATCGTGTATTGGGTGGCGGGATCGTTCCCGGATCACTCGTATTGATCGGTGGTGAGCCCGGTATCGGCAAATCTACGCTGATGCTGCAGCTGGCCCTGGGGTTAAACGGTACCCGTGTGCTGTATGTTTCAGGCGAAGAGAGCGAGCAGCAGATCAAAATGCGTGCTTCGCGTATCTCCGGTACGGCCGCGAACAATTGTTTTATTTTAACCGAAACTTCCACGCAGAATATATTTAAGCAAATTGAGGAATTAACGCCTCAGCTTGTTGTTGTCGATTCGATCCAGACTTTATACTCCGCCCATATCGAATCAGCCCCGGGCAGCGTATCGCAGATCCGGGAATGTGCCGCAGAGCTGATGCGTTTCGCGAAAGAAACGGCAACCCCGGTATTCCTGGTCGGCCATATTACAAAAGACGGTTCAATTGCCGGGCCAAAAATCCTGGAGCACATGGTCGATACCGTATTGCAGTTCGAAGGTGACCGTCATCATACCTACCGTATCCTGCGTTCGGTCAAGAACCGCTTCGGCTCCACTTCCGAACTGGGCATCTATGAAATGGAGGGAACCGGCCTGCGCGAAGTGTCCAATCCATCCGAAATACTCATCTCGCAACGCGACGAGCCTTTAAGCGGCATCACCATTTCGGCCACGATCGAGGGTATGCGCCCCATGCTGATCGAAAGCCAGGCACTGGTGAGCACCGCGGCATACGGTACACCGCAACGCTCGGCAACAGGCTTCGACCTGCGCCGCATGAGCATGCTGCTGGCTGTGCTGGAGAAACGCTGCGGGTTCCGCCTCGGGGTGAAGGATGTTTTCCTGAATATTACCGGGGGGCTTCGGGTAGAAGATCCCGCGATCGATCTCGGGGTTGTTTGTGCGATCATCTCTTCGCACGAAGACCTGCCCATTTCTTCCAAGACCTGCTTTGCGGCAGAGGTCGGCTTATCCGGCGAGATCCGTGCCGTGAACCGGGTAGAGCAGCGTATCTCCGAAGCGGAAAAGCTGGGCTTCGACCGCATATTTATCTCCAAATACGCTAAAAAAGGGCTGGACCTGGGCCGTTTCCAGATCGAGATCGTGCTGGTGAGCAAGGTGGAAGAGGTCTTTGCGCATTTATTCGGCTGATCAGAATGTAGTAGGAATTAAATTATTCATGCGTACTTTTGCGGATATAAAAACCAATCAACGATCATGAGAAAACTACTTTTAGTACTTGCTGTAGCAGTAGGTATGACAGCATGTAATTCGGAAACAAAAAAAGAAACGGCCAAACAGGTGGGTGATTACGAGTCGTTCGGAGAAGTGATTACTCCCGACAGCGCGATCAATGTAAATACACTGGTAGAGGAGATGGGCAATGCCCCTGAATATGAAGCGAAGATCATCGGCAAGGTGGTAGAGGTTTGCCAGAAGAAAGGCTGCTGGATGAATATCGAGCTGGCGAACGGCGAGCTGATGCGTGTGACCTTTAAGGATTACGCATTCTTCGTTCCGACCGAAGCAGAAAAAATTATTGGCAAGGAAGTGATCATGCAGGGCGTGGCTAAGTTCGAAACTACTTCGGTAGAAGAGCTCAAGCACTACATGCAGGACGCGGGCGAGCCGCAGGAAAAGATCGACGCCATAACAGAACCGGAAAACTCACTGGCTTTCGAAGCCACCGGCGTATTGGTACCGATCACCCCGGCACACGAAGCTACAGCATCGGTGAACTAAGCCTGAATGGTCCATCACATAAAAAAGCCCTGATCAATGTCAGGGCTTTTTTATTTCCTTATTTACTGAGGTACATGGATTTTTCTTTGTAAAGATTACGGAAGTAAGGGTCTTCGAGATCTTTGATGAAGCGAATGGCCTCCCCGGTAGACTTCATCTCCGGGCCAAGCTCCTTGGCTACTTCCGGGAATTTATCGAAAGAGAATACCGGCTCCTTGATCGCGAAGCCTTCCAGCTTGCGCTCGATCTTAAAGTCTTTCAGCTTATTGGCGCCCAGCATAATTTTCGTAGCGATATTGATATAAGGCACATCGTAGGCTTTGGCAATGAAAGGAACGGTACGGGACGCGCGCGGGTTCGCCTCGATGACATATACCTGGTCATTCTTGATAGCAAACTGCATATTCATCAGTCCGCGTACGTTCAGTGCCCGGGCGATCTTTTCGGTATAGGCTTCCATTTTGGAGATCACGTTCGCAGAAAGGTTGAACGGCGGAAGTACCGCGCTGGAGTCGCCGGAGTGGATACCCGCAGGCTCAATATGTTCCATCAGGCCGATAATGTGCACCTCATCCCCGTCGAAAATACAATCGGATTCCGCCTCTTCTGCACGATCAAGGAAATGATCGATCAGCACACGGTTGCCCGGCAGGTTCTTCAGCAGGCCGATCACCGCTTTCTCCAGGTCCTCATCGTTGATCACGATGCTCATGCCCTGTCCGCCTAATACATAGCTCGGACGCACCAGCACCGGGTAGCCCACCTCGTTCGCCACCTTGATGGCTTCCTCGGCGGTTTCGGCTACACCGTATTTAGGATATGGAATGTCCAGGTCTTTCAGCAGGTCCGAAAATCTGCCGCGATCCTCGGCAATGTCCATATTCTCGAATGAAGTACCGATGATGCGGATGCCTTTCTTATGCAAGCGTTCCGCCAGCTTAAGGGCTGTTTGCCCGCCTAATTGCACGATCACCCCTTCCGGTTTTTCCAGCTCGATGATCTCGTAGATATGTTCCCAGAATACAGGCTCGAAGTAAAGCTTATCGGCCATGTTAAAATCGGTCGAAACGGTTTCCGGGTTACAGTTGATCATGATCGCTTCATAGCCCGATTCCTTCGCGGCCATCAGCCCGTGCACACAGGAGTAATCGAATTCGATGCCCTGTCCGATCCGGTTTGGTCCCGATCCTAATACAATGATCTTCTTTTTATCGCTCACGATGGATTCATTCTCTCCTTCATAGGTCGAATAGTAATAAGGTGTTTGTGCCGGGAATTCCGCAGCGCAGGTATCCACCATCTTATAGACCCTGCGTATACCCAGGGAAACACGCTTGTCGTACACCTCATCCTCGGTCACCCCTAAGAGGTAAGCGATCTGCGCATCCGAGAAGCCTTGCTGCTTCGCGGTGAGGAGAAGGTCTTTCGGCAGGTTATGTAATGAAAAGCGTTTGATCTCCAGCTCCGTGTTCACCAGCTCGTTGATCTGCATCAGGAACCAGCGGTCGATGCGGGTCGCTTTCTGGATCGAAGTGATCGGCACACCTAAGCTCAGGGCATCCTTCACATGGAACAAGCGGTCCCAGCTCGGGTGCTCCAGCGCATGCATGATCTCGTCGAGGTTACGGTTCTGCTTGCCGTCTGCTCCCAGGCCGAGCCTGTTGGTCTCCAGCGACTGGCAAGCCTTCTGTAAAGCCTCGTTGAAGCTTCTCCCGATACCCATCACTTCGCCTACGGATTTCATCTGCAAGCCTAACTGCTTGTTGGATCCTTTGAATTTATCGAAGTTCCAGCGCGGGATCTTCACGATCACGTAGTCAAGCGTCGGCTCAAAATAAGCAGAAGTCGTTTTCGTGATCTGGTTATCGATCTCGTCGAGGTTATAGTCGATGGCCAGCTTGGCCGCGATCTTGGCGATCGGGTAGCCCGTCGCTTTAGAGGCCAGGGCCGAGGAGCGCGATACCCTCGGGTTGATCTCGATCGCGATGATGGCTTCCGTATCCGGGTCTACAGAGAACTGTACGTTACAGCCCCCTGCGAAATCTCCGATAGCGCGCATCATCCTGATCGCCTGATTCCGCATTTCCTGGTAACAACGGTCAGAAAGCGTCATCGCGGGCGCCACGGTAATGGAGTCGCCGGTATGGATTCCCATCGGGTCGAAGTTCTCGATCGAGCAGATGATGATCACATTATCATTATTATCGCGAAGCAATTCCAGCTCATATTCTTTCCAGCCTAATACGGCCTTCTCTACCAATACCTCGTGGGTAGGCGATGCCTGTAAGCCCCTGTTCAGGGCCGCGTCGAAATCTTCTTTTTTATGTACGAAGCCACCCCCGCTACCGCCCAGCGTATAAGAGGGACGGATCACGAGCGGGAACCCGATCGATTGCGCGGCTTCCTTCCCCTCGAGGAACGAGTTGGCTATTTTCGATGGGGCAACCCCTACGCCGATCTCCACCATCAGCTGGCGGAAAGCCTCCCTGTTCTCTGTCTTCTCGATGGCATCAATAGCTACCCCGATAATGCGTACCCCGTGCTTCTTCCAGATCCCACGCTCATCAGCTTCGATGCAGAGGTTCAGCGCTGTTTGTCCACCCATGGTCGGCAATACCGCATCGATCTGGCGTTCTTCCAGGATCTTCTCAATAGATTCGCAGGTCAGGGGTAACAGGTACACATGGTCAGCGATCACCTTGTCGGTCATAATGGTGGCCGGGTTCGAATTGATGATCGAAACCGTAATGCCTTCTTCTTTTAACGACAGCGAAGCCTGTGAACCGGCATAGTCGAATTCGCAGGCCTGGCCGATGATAATAGGACCGGAACCAATAATGAGGACGGATTTGATGGAGTTATCTTTTGGCATGGGAGGGATAGACTTAAAATTGGGCAAAGGTATAAGTTTCAGCCGGATTTGAAATAATAAGTAGCAGGAAAATATGGAAAAAGAAGCAAGGTGTTATGCGGTTTATACGCAGGAACAGGCATTGCAGGGTCAGCCGGAATAAATGCCTATATTTGACCAAACTTTAGGGGTGTTGCGCGTTGCGCGGCTGAGATGATACCCTTATTCTATTCCACATAGAATATACCTGGCCGGGGTAATGCCTGCGAAGGGAAAAGTACTTATCATCCTCTATTTTAAATGATATCCATTGAGCACGATCGAGATCGCAGGCTTCCTGACGGCCTTAACAGGGGTATACCTGACCATCCGGCAGAACCGTTTCTGCTGGCCCGTGAATATGCTGAGCGCGGCAATATACGCCTTCTTCTTTATGGAGATCAGGCTGTATGCGGATGCCGTCCTGCAATTGTTCTTTATCGTGATGGGGGTATTCGGATGGATCAGCTGGAGCCGTAAAGCGGAGGAAGCCCCTTTAAGGGTGAGCCGTATCCGGATGCGGGAATCGGTGCTCCTGTTCCTGGTGGCCATTTCGGTGATGCTGCTTTTAGGGTATCTCCTGTACCGGCATACCGATGCCTCGATCCCCTTCCTCGACAGCTTCTGCTTCGCGTTAAGCATCATAGCCACCTGGCTCGCTGCGCGAAAGATACTGGAGAGCTGGACCCTCTGGGTCATCACGGATGCTATCTATACGGGCATGTATCTTTACAAGGCCTCTTATCTCACCGCCTTGCTCTATTTGATCTTTATTGTATTGGCCGTATCAGGCTACAGGGAATGGAAAAGAACGATCAGTCAGGTATCCTCAAAATAGCGGTCATAGGCCCCGAGTCGACCGGTAAGTCCATGCTTTCAGAGCAGCTGGCAGGTCATTACCATACCCTTTGGGTACCCGAGTTCGCGCGGTCCTATTGTACGGCCCTCGACCGGGAATGCACCCTCGAAGACGAGATCAATATGTTCCACGGACAGCTTGCTTCGGAAGAACGTGCGCTGGCACAGCTGGCAGCCCGCAGGGACGCACGGCCACGGGTGCCGCTCATCTGCGATACCACCATCGTAACCGTGAAGGTATGGTGCGAATACGTGTTCGGCTTCTGTCCTCCCGAAGTAGAAAAGGAATACCGGGAACGGAGCTACGACCTGTACCTGCTGATGGATATCGACCTGCCCTGGCAGGAAGACCCCCTGCGTAACTTCCCCGATAAGCAGTCCTTCTTCCTCGAATGGTATACCCGCCTGATGCAGGAAAAGAATGCTGTGTACGCCGTCGTATCAGGACAGGGCGAAGCGCGCCTGCGATCGGCCATTACGGCCATAGATGATTTTATGCGATCTTAATCGCGTTTCATCTGCATGAAATTTTTCGGATCCTGGATAGGCACATAGCCCAGCTTCTTATACAGGCCATGCGCATCGCGGGTTCCGAGCAGCCAGCGTTTCACATGCTCCAGCGCAGGATCCTCCAGCATGCTGTTCAGCAGGAACAGGGACAGGCCCCTACCCCGGTATTTTTCCAGGACGAACACATCTGCCAGGTACCCGACCCGGCCGAAATCGGTGATCACGCGCGAAGCCGATCTGCTTATCGCCCGAGTACAAGCCAAAGCAATATGAATTCTTCAGGGAGATCTTCAGGTTCTTTTTCGTAACGATCTGCCCCCAGTACGACCTGGAAATAAAATCGTAGATCACATCGAACTGCAGCTTCTTAGGGTCGTTGCTCACGAGGTACGTTCTCTTTTTTCGTTCAAAAAGTTTCATAGGTTTTTTTAATGAATAAGAAGAGTTGTAAAAACGTTTTTTATCGCTGGTTATTTTTTTCAGGAACGATCTTCTCAACGGCCGGTTTACGGTTAGACAGGTATACACCCAGCAGGATCGCACCCATGCCGATCACGTGGACCATACCCATAGGCTCTCCGTCAATCACACCCCAGAACAGCGCCACGATCGGGATCAGGTAGGTAACCGACGAGGCCATGACCGGGTTGGTAAGCTGCACCAGCTTGTTGAACAAGACCAGCGAAACAGCCGTACCGAAAAGTGCCAGTATGATAATATATCCCAGGGCATGAATGCTTTCGGGTCCCGCGTTCACACGGGTCATAAAATCGGTATGCATGAACAGGTAATAGCCGAATAGCGGCCCGATAAAGAGCAGCACCATCGACGAGATGGCCATGGCCGGCAGAGCGCCCAGGAAATTCTTAATGAGATTCACGCTCCAGGCGTAGCACACCGTTGCGATCAGGATATACAGGCCGTAGAAATAATTAGGTTCCATGCTGCCGTTCGCCCGGAGCAGGATGAGCGCGACCGCTCCCGATAATCCCAGGAAAACACCCAGTACCCGTTGCGCCGAAAAGCGTTGCTTGAAGAACAGCGCCGCGACGATAAGCGTAAAGATAGGAGTTAAACAGTTGAGCACACCCGCGGTCGAGCTGTTAAGCTTCGTTTGGGCCGTCGCGAAAAGCAAGGCCGGAGCCCCGTTCCCCAGCAATCCCACGATCGTGATCATGCCCCAGTAGTTAAGCGGTACATGGCGGATATGACGAATGGTAAAGGGAAACAGGAAAATAAAGGAGAAGAACATGCGCATGGTAGCCACCTGCGCGGCGCTGTACACCTTTAAGCCGTTTTTCATCAGGATGAAAGAGCTGCCCCAGATCACGGCTAACAGCACAAAAAGGAGCAGGGGCAGGAAGGTCTTTTGCTTAAGCATGAAAGCACGCTGATTTTCCCCGCAATATTACATATATTTCTTTAGAGCAGCTCCGGAATAAATTCCTATTTTTAAGACTTTTTATCAGGTAGATGAGTAATTTTTTCGATACTCCCATAGAATATCTCAAAGGCGTTGGTCCGGCAAAGGCCGATGTGCTTCGCAAGGAGCTGAATATTCATACCTACGGAGATATGCTCAGCCACTACCCCTTCCGCTATGTCGACAAGACCCGCTTTTACAAGATCCGCGAGGTCACGCCCGAATTGCCGTATATCCAGTTCAAAGCTAAGCTGGTCGATAAAGGAGTAGTAGGCGAACGCCAGGGTAAACGGCTGGTGGCTACCTTCCGCGACGATACCGGGCAGATGGAGCTTGTATGGTTCCAGGGTTTGCGGTGGATCGACAAGATGCTGATCCCCGGTGCCGATTACGTGGTGTTCGGCAAGCCGAATTACTACGGATCGAAAGCCAATATCGTACACCCCGAGATCGAGCTGCTGAAGGACCATCGCGATGAGCTCGCCACCTCCCTGCAGCCCGTATATAACACCACCGAAAAGCTCAGGAGCTTCTTTCTCGACAGCAAGGGGATCATGAAGGTGCAGCGTCAGCTCCTGTCGGCGGCCTATGCTGATATCCGGGAGAACCTGCCCCTGCAAGTGATCGAAAAGTATAAAATGCTTTCGAGGAAAGACGCCCTGATGCAGATCCACTTCCCGGCAGATGCCCGTATGCTGCAACGCGCCGAAGCGCGCCTGAAATTCGAAGAGCTGTTCCTGATCCAGTATAAATTATTACGCAACCAGAAAGAACGTAAGCTGAAATCGAAGGGCTTTATGCTCCCGAGGGTAGGCACGCATTTCAACGCGTTCTATAAAGAAAAGCTGCCTTTCGAATTGACGGATGCGCAGAAACGTGTGCTGCGCGAGATCCGGCAGGACACCGTGACCGGCTTCCAGATGAACCGCCTGTTGCAGGGCGATGTGGGCAGCGGGAAGACCATCGTGGCCCTGCTCACCATGCTGCTGGCAAACGACAACGGATTCCAGGCCTGCCTGATGGCGCCGACCGAAATATTGGCCCGGCAGCACTTCGATTCCCTCACGGAATTGCTCGAAGGTTTGCCCGCGAATATCCGCCTGCTTACCGGTTCCTCGCGCTCCAAACACCGCCGCGAATTACAGGAACAATTAGCTGATGGTTCGGTGGATATTTTAGTGGGTACGCATGCCCTGATCGAAGATGCCGTGAAATTCAAAAACCTCGGCATGGTGGTGATTGATGAGCAGCACCGCTTTGGTGTGGAGCAGCGCGCGAAGCTATGGAAGAAGAACATCAACCCGCCGCATGTATTGGTGATGACCGCCACCCCGATCCCGCGTACCCTGGCCATGACCCTGTATGGCGACCTCGACATCTCGGTGATCGATGAATTGCCCAAAGGCCGTAAGCCCATACAGACCATTCATCAGTATGATTCGCAGCGCCTGCGGCTCTTCAAGTTCTTATCCGAAGAGATCGGAAAGGGCAGGCAGGTGTACATCGTATACCCCCTGATCAAAGAATCGGAGAAGCTCGACCTGAAAGACCTCGAAGATGGTTATGAAAGCATAGTGCGTGCGTTCCCCCGCCCGGAGTACCAGGTAAGCGTGGTGCACGGACAGATGAAAGCTGCCGATAAGGATATCGAGATGAAGCAGTTCGTGGAAGGTAAGACACACATTATGGTGGCCACTACCGTGATCGAAGTAGGAGTGAATGTACCGAATGCATCGGTCATGGTGATCGAGAATGCCGAGCGTTTCGGACTCTCACAGCTGCACCAGCTTCGGGGCCGCGTAGGCCGGGGCGCGGAGCAATCCTACTGCGTGCTCATGAGCAGCCACAAGCTTTCTTCCGATGCAAAGGTGCGTATCGAAACCATGGTACGGACCAACAACGGCTTCGAGATTGCCGAAATAGATCTGCAGCTTCGCGGCCCCGGAGATCTGCAGGGAACCCAGCAGAGCGGTGTGCTCGACCTGCACCTGGCCGATCTGGCCAAGGATCAGCGCATTTTACAGGAAGCAAGAGCCTGCGTGCAGGAGCTGATTGAAGACGATGTGAACCTCGACAAGCCGGAGAACCTTCCCCTGAAAAATTATTTGAAGAGTACCGCCAAACGTTCCTATAATTGGGAACGCATTTCCTGAAACCTTCATTTTTTGTTCATTTAAAATGAGCGGTTATTCTTTTTTTGTCCTCGTTACCCTTGTCGTTCTTATGATATAATTCAATGAATGTAATTTTTGGTTCATCAGGAAAATAAGCGTAGATCAATCTCAATCCTGAATTTACCCCTTTACCCTTTAACGCCTTAGAGGCAATTTTCCTAACCTTGATGATACAG
This sequence comes from uncultured Sphingobacteriaceae bacterium, assembly GCA_937875035.1. Taxonomy (GTDB): domain Bacteria; phylum Bacteroidota; class Bacteroidia; order Sphingobacteriales; family Sphingobacteriaceae; genus CALNCF01. Next base: position 13,730 of record CALNCF010000484.1, read on the forward strand.
GTTTCCAGGTTCAGGTTATCTATACGAAAACTAAACGGCGGCCTTTCATCAGGTGTAACTTCCAACACCTTTTTAACCACATCTAAATCTTCATTTAGTGTTCGGTATTTTTTCAAAAGGTTTTTCAGGTCCTTGTTAAATTCAGCTAACTCATCAAAGGTCATTGTTCTTCAATTTCATCTCCGTAGTTTCTTACAGAGAAAGGAGCATCTCTATAAAAAGCTAACTCATAATTGATTTCTTCTCCTTCTTTGGAAGCAAGCCAGGGCATATCTTTATGAGAGTAGTTGCTGATTGCAGCAGCAGACCAATCGCTAAACTGTTCAATGACCTTGTCAATTACTTCTTTTTCTGCACCGTTAATGGTTTTTAGATCTGCCGAAACCAAAGGAATATACCTTGTTTGAACCTTATCAAAATATGGAACCTTTATCCTTTCGATTTCATTACCATCAATCATTTGATTGATGATTGCGTCTAATTTTTGTGGAACAGGTCCAAATGGTAATTTGCGATACTTAGCTCCTGTTAAATGTTCCTCATATAATTCATAATAGTTGAAGTCAGAGAAATAGAGCAGCTTATAAAGAACAGTTTCACCAACATTAGGCTTGCCTGCACACCGTTCAAGAATGTACAGTAAAACATTTTTAAACTTACTGATATGTAGTGTTGGCACAGAAATCCGTTCTTCTTCTTTCCTTACTTTTTCTTCTTCTTCCCCTTCAACTTCCCGATTTGTTGAAAAATCTTTAGACATAAAATCGTCTAATGAAAATTCTAATACAAAAGATA
>CALNCF010000485.1 GCA_937875035.1 uncultured Sphingobacteriaceae bacterium
TTTGGAAGATCAATATTTACCAAAAGGTAGATTTGAACAGGCGTTATTAGAATTAATAGCCTACTAAAAAGAAAGAACTACACAACTATATAATAATATGAGTAACACAATCACAAAAACGAATTTTGAGTTTCCAAATCAAAAATCTGTTTATCGCGGAAAAGTAAGAGATGTATATACGATCAATAACCGCTATATGGTCATGATCGTGTCCGACCGCATCTCGGCTTTCGATGTGGTGCTGCCACGTGCCATTCCTTATAAAGGGCAGGTGCTGAACCAGATCGCGGCCTATTTCCTGGAAGCAACCGCATCGATTGTTCCGAACTGGGTGCTCAGCGTTCCCGATCCCTGTGTAACGATGGGGAAGATGTGCGAAGCCTTCCCGGTTGAAATGGTGATCCGCGGCTACCTTGCAGGGCATGCCTGGAGAACCTACAGGGAAGGAAAGCGGGTGTTATGCGGCGTTACCCTGCCCGAAGGGCTGAAAGAGAATGATAAGCTTCCCCAGCCTATCATTACACCGACCACGAAAGCGCATGAAGGTCACGATGAAGATATTTCCAGGGAGGAGATCCTGGCGCAGGGACTGGTTTCCGAGGCCGATTATATCATGCTGGAAAAATATACCAGAGCCCTGTATCAGCGTGGTACCGAAATGGCCGCGGAAAGAGGGCTGATCCTGGTCGATACCAAGTACGAGTTTGGCAAATCGGATGGCACGATCTACCTGATCGATGAGATCCATACACCTGATTCTTCCCGTTATTTTTATGCCGAAGGATACATGGAGCGCCAGCTCAAAGGAGAAGAGCAGAAACAGCTGTCGAAAGAATTCGTACGGCAGTGGCTGATAGAAAACGGCTTCCAGGGTAAAGACGGACAACAGGTCCCGGAAATGACCGACGTAAAAGTGGAAGAAATTTCTGCGCGCTACATTGAATTGTTCGAACACATTACCGGTCGTGAGTTTGTAAAGCCGGAAGCCGGCGTCGACATTCAAAAACGCATGGAAGCGAACATCTTAAAGGCGATCGCGCAATATTAGTTTCGCGATTCAACTTTATTTTTTAATTTTAATTTAATATTCCCGATAAAATAGATGCTATGAAATTTGAGGTAGACAAACACCAGAAATATGTTTTATTGAAGCCACTGGATATGGAGTTGCTTTCTGATAATGCGCCCAAGCTGAAATCGGAAGTGATCCTCATCAATACCGAAGGCATCAATAATGTGATCCTGGACCTGGGGATGGTGCAGACAGCCGATGAATCGGGGGTCAGCGCGATCCTTTCCGCGAACCGCATCTGCAAAAACGCTGAAGGTACATTTGTGCTGGCTTGCGTGCATTCCGAAATTCAGAAGCTGATCCAGCTGTCAACCACCGAAAATTTCATCAATATCGTACCGACCGTTTCGGAAGCGATCGACCTGGCATTCATGGAGGAGATCGAAAGAGATCTTCGCCGGGAAATGAACGAAGAATAATCAATAGAAGCTATGGCTGTATTTGAAGTAACCATTCTTGGAAGTAGTTCAGCCACACCTGCCTATAATCGTAACCCAAGCGCGCAGCTCCTCAATATCAACGAGCGGTATTACCTGGTCGACTGTGGTGAAGCCACTCAAAACCAGCTGAACCGCTTCCGGATCCGTTACTCCCGGATCGATCATATCTTTATTTCTCATTTACACGGCGACCATTATCTTGGTCTTGTCGGCCTCTTGTCCACCATGCATCTGAACGGCCGTAAGAACCCGATCCACCTGTTCGGTCCGCCGGAGCTGAAAGAGATCATCGACCTGCAATTACGCGTATCTGAAACCGTGCTTCGTTACGAAGTCATCTTTTATGCTACGCATACCGATCATCCTGCCGAAATATTTTCTAATAATGATATCAGTGTAGAAACCATTATCCTCAATCACCGCATCCCTACGACCGGTTTCATATTCCGCGAGAAGCCAAGGAAACGCAAGGTGAACATTGAGAAAGTGGCGGAGTACAAGGTGCCTGTGGATTTTGTGCAATTGCTGAAATACGGCATCGATTATACGGATAAGACGGGAAAGCGCATCCCGAATGAAGAGCTCACTTTTGACCCGCCGGCGCCACGGGTGTATGCCTATTGCTCGGATACCTTATATACAGAGCATTTCATCAGCCAGATAGAGGGTGCGGACCTGGTATACCACGAGTCAACCTTTCTTCATGAATTACTGGAGAGAGCCAGGGAAACGCTGCACACCACGGCTTTACAGGCCGGGCAGTTAGCCGCGAAAGCGAAAGTCGACCGTTTGGTGATCGGGCATTTTTCTGCACGTTATAAAGAGCTTGAGCCCCTGCTCGAAGAGGCACGTTCTGCTTTCCCCAATACCTTCCTCGCCATCGAAGGGGAGAAATTCTCCATCATCGCTTCTTAATTCCATTGTAAATAAACAAAAACATCAAACCCTGCCTGTATATGGAATAAGGATAACTATGAGTTATTCTGCTTTAGCTGCTTTTTCTTTTTTATTTCCGCCACCGAAGATCGAGAAGTGTACATAGCGTTTCGGGTTCTGCCTGATGTCGATCATTAGCTTATCCAGGTCGCTGGCAGAGGAGTTCAGGTTGTTGTACAGCTTTTCATCATTCAGCAGCAAACCGATAGAGCCTTCGCCTTTGTTGATCCGTTCGGTAATGGCCGATACATCGGAGAGCGCCTTGTTCGCTTTCTCAATGGTCTGTACGATGTTCGCTTTCGCCAGCGAATCGGATATCGTTTCTACGTTCGCGAGGATATTGCTGATACGCTGGTTGTTGTTCTTCAGATTGAGGGTGATGG
>CALNCF010000486.1 GCA_937875035.1 uncultured Sphingobacteriaceae bacterium
GGAAGTTGGTGGTTTTGATGAACGTTACTTTATGTACGGAGAGGATATCGACCTGTCGTACCGCATTCAGCAGGCAGGCTATAAAAATTACTATTATCCCGGCACCCAGATCATTCACTATAAAGGAGAGAGTACCAAGAAGAGCAGCGTGAACTATGTGTTCGTGTTCTACAACGCGATGATCATATTTGCCCGCAAGCACTTCTCGCAGAAAAATGCCCGGCTCTTTTCCTTCCTGATCCATTTCGCCATTTATATCCGCGCGGGCATGGCCATTGCCAGCCGCCTGCTGCGCAAGCTGGTATTGCCCCTGATGGACGCGGCCACCTGGTTCGCGGGTATGTATTTCATCAAGATCTACTGGGAGCATAACCATAAATACGTACGCAAGGAATACGGACCGGAGCTGATGGAAGTGGCGGTGCCGCTGTACATTCTTACATGGTTGTTATCCGTATTGCTTTCGGGTGGCTACGACAAGCCTTACAAGCTTTCCAAGCTGGTACGCGGACTCTTTGCCGGAACCCTTATTATTTCGGTTGCTTATGGCTTCTTGGATGAGTCGTGGCGGTTTTCGCGCGCGCTCATTATCCTGGGCGCCTTCTGGACCGTGATCTCTTCGGTAGGCTTACGTATTATGCTGAACCTGCTGGGACTGAAAAATTTCAGGCTCGACGGGATCTCATCGGATAAGCGCATCGCGATCGTAGCGGAAGAAGAAGACGGAAAACGCGTGCTCGAAATGCTGAAGCAGTCGGGGCAGAAGGTTAACCTGATCGGCTTTGTTCACCCGGAAAGAACCCCTCATGCCGCAGATGACCGTTTCCTCGGAAACGTAGTGCAGCTCAGGGAGATCGTGGAAGTATACCGGGTCGATGAGGTGATCTTCTCCACCAAGAATATCCCTTTGCAGGAGATCATTCATTCCATGTCGACCGTGAGCATGCCAGCGGTCGATTACAAGATCGCCCCGGAAGAAAGCCTCTTCATTATCGGCAGCAATTCGGTGGATAACCCCGGCGATCTCTATACCATCGACATTAATTTCTCCATCACGAAACCGGTAAACCGTCGCAACAAATACATTCTCGATGTGCTTACCTCGCTCATCCTGCTGCTCAGCTTTCCTGTAACCGCTTTTATTACCGGTAAGCCTTTGGGGCTCCTGCGTAATATTTTCCTGGTGATCGGAGGGAAACGCTCCTGGGTTGGCTATGCGCATGTGCAGGGGAATGAGCATCTTCCGAAGCTGAAAAAAGGGATCCTGAGCCCGGTCGACAGCCTGGCGGGAAAGCACGATATCGATGAGATGACGGCTAAACGCCTCAATCTCTTATATGCCAAGCATTACCAGGTAGATAACGATCTGCTGGTTTTATGGCGCGGCTTTACCAAACTCTCCCGGAGATCATCCGAATAATATCCATAGCATTCTCATACCATGAAATTATCGAATAAAGTCGTGATCATTACCGGGGCCAGCTCAGGCATCGGGAAAGCCCTGGCCTACCGCTTTGCCCGTGAAGGCGCGAACCTTGTATTGGGAGCCCGGCAATATGTAAAGATGTGTGAGATCGCCCAGGACATTGAGAAGACGCATGGGGTAAAGGCTATTGCCATCGCGGCCGATGTAGCCCAGGAAAGCTATTGCCGCGACTTGGTCGGCGAGACCATCAAGCGTTTCGGGCGTATCGATGTGCTGGTGAATAATGCCGGTATTTCCATGCGCGCGTTGTTCGAAGAGGTCGACCTGAAGGTGATCCGTGATGTGATGGATGTGAACTTCTGGGGAACGGTGTACTGCACCAAGTATGCTTTGCCCGAAATCATCCGCTCGAAAGGATCGATCGTGGGTATTTCCTCGATCGCAGGCTATAAGGGTTTACCGGGACGTACCGGGTATTCGGCATCCAAGTTCGCCATGCAGGGCTTCCTCGAATCGGTACGGGTAGAAACACTGAAGAAAGGGGTGCATGTGCTGGTAGCCTGCCCGGGTTTTACCGCTTCGAATATCCGGAATGTGGCGCTTTCGAAAGACGGAAGCTCGCAGGGTGAATCGCCTTTGGATGAGCAGAAGATCATGCAGCCGGAGGAAGTGGCCGACCGCATTGTAAAGGGGGTGCTTGCCCGCAAGCGCGACCTGGTGATGACCCGGCAGGGTAAGCTGACCGTGTGGATGAACAAGCTCTTCCCTTCGCTCACCGATAAGCTGGTGTACGATCACTTTGCCAAAGAGCCCGATTCTCCCCTGAAATAACCCGTTATGATTCCAGCTCTTCCAGCGCCTGCGCATAGTCGGACTGCAGGTCTTCGTGCAGGCCGTTCAGTGTTTTGCGGATCTTCTTCAGTTGCTGGTCGTACATATTGCTGAACACTGCGTTGCGGCGGTAGGGAATTCCCGATTCTTTCAGCTGCAGGCAGAAGAACATGAGCAGCTCGATCTCTGCTACATCTGTCCCTGAATATTTAATGTACTTGTTCGCGTAACGCAGGATCTTGCGTACGCTTTTCTTCGCCAGGTATAAGTTACTTCTGTTCACTTCCCCGAACATCTCCCGGATCTCTTCCTGCACGTTCGCGATAAAAGCAGGCTCATCATGCGCATCGAAAAGCAGGTAGCCTAACAGCTCCTTGTTCTCCTTCTTATACTTACCCAGTCGCATGCAAAGCTCGAGCAATCGCTTAGGCTCCAGTGTTTGCAGCTCCTTCCTGATTTCGTTGATACCCGCTGATTTCATTCCACGAAAATACATAATTTATGATGGTACTATCCTTTGCTTAACGAGGATCAGTGCTGATAAAGCAGAATAATGAGCAGGCAGGTGTTTTAATCGTGCTAAAAGAATATTTTTGGATCTTTATTGCTTATCCAACGATCCCGTACATGCTTCAATTTACACATACCCAGCTCGACAAACTTTCGGTACATCATGTAGGCAACCAGACCAACGACGAGGGTCTGTATCTTTCCAAGGCCCTGACCGATGTGAACGACGACCGGCTGGAAGAGTTGCTGCTCCGTTTTTTTCTCAGTTCCTTTACCACACCCGAGTTTTACAGCTTTACATTTTCCAATGAAGATTTCAGGCTGAATCCCCTGTATCATTTCGCGGAAGAGATCTTCGACCAGGGTTCTTCCTTTCATTTGCAGAGTGTGAACCTGGCGAAGCACCTGTATGAATTATCCACGCATCCGCAGATCAAGTCCGGCGATCTTTTTGTCGTCTATTTTTCGAACGTGACCTATGGGGAAGAAGCGCATGATGCGATCGGCATCTTCAAATCGGAGAGCCGCCAGGCTTTCCTGAAGCTCGATCAGCATTCCGACGACTTTGTGCTCCGTCATGAAGACGGTATTAATATCGACAAGCTCGACAAGGGCTGCCTCATCATCAATACAGAGAAAGACTCCGGCTACCGGGTATGTGTGGTCGACAAGTCGAACCGCTCTGCCGAAGCACAGTACTGGAAAGACACCTTCCTGCAACTTAAGGCTTGCCGGGATGAGTATCATCTGACCAAAGAGTTCCTGGGCATCACCAAAAATTTTGTCACCCAGCAGCTATCGGAAGAGTTCGAGGTGAGCAAGGCCGACCAGATCGACCTGCTGAACCGTTCCGTAGCCTATTTCAAGACGCACGATACCTTTGATAAGCAAGAGTTCGAGGAAGAAGTATTCCAGGATAACGGGCTGATCAAATCGGCGGCTGCGGCAGGAGTATGAGGAAGAAGTCGAGCTTTCCGATACCTTTGATATTTCGCCGCAGGCCGTGAAAAAACAAGCCCGTGTGTTCAAAAGTATTCTCAAGCTCGATAAGAATTTTCACATCTATATTCACGGGAACCGTGAGCTGATCGAACAGGGGGTAGACCCTAACGGGCGCAAATATTACAAGATCTATTATACCGAGGAGTCGTAGCGTTGCCGCTTAAAGGTGAATTGCTTATTATTGATCATATCTTATACCCATGCCCGAAACCGGTTTGCCACAGCATATCCAATTGTCGATCGTCCTGCTCAGCGCGTTGCTGCTTTGCCGGATCCCGGTTCTGGGTAAGATCCTGAAAGTGCTGAACACCTGGATACATGAAAGCGCGCATGCCCTGGCCAGTCTTTTTACATCGGGAGAAGTGGAATCCATCGACCTGTTTCACAGCGGAGAGGGCCTGGCTACTACACGCTCCGGTCACTGGCTGGGCAAGGTAATGGTTTCCCTGGCAGGCTATACAGGCGCTTCGGCCTTCGCCTTTCTTTCGTACTGGCTGATCGCGCAGCAGCGGGAGCAATGGATCCTGTATGCCTACCTGGTATTGGGTATGGTGACCCTGATCTTCTGGGTGCGGAATACCTATGGGGTGATCTGGGTGATGGGCCTGCTGGCTTCGGTAGCCCTGCTCATGTATGTAAAGCAGCCCATGGTCACCACGTATTTTGTGTGGTTCTGTTCCTCCGTTATACTGATCGAATCCATGTATTCGGCAGCGGTGATCCTGTATATCAGCCTGACCAACCCGAAGAAATCAGGCGATGCGAAGAACCTGCAGCAGTTCACCTATATCCCGGCCCTGTTCTGGGGACTTTTCTTCTTTGCACAAGCCCTTATTTTCAGCTACCTGTCTCTTCGCCAGTTTCTTCCCCTGCCTTTTGTCTTTTAAGGATAAAGAACCCTGTCAGCCCGGAAAGTATCGAGGCGGCCAGGATCGAGATCTTGGCGATCTCCTGGTTCTCCAGGGATGAAAAGGACAGGAGCGCAATGAAGATCGACATGGTAAAGCCGATCCCCCCGAGAAATCCCACACCGGTGACCTGCCTCCAGCTTACCTTGGCGGGCAGCGAAGCGATCCCGGTCCTGACGGCGATCCAGGAGAAGGTCAGGATCCCCAGCGGTTTCCCGATCAGCAGACCGAGTATAATACCCAGCCCGGCGCTGCTGTAGATGCCGCCGGCCATTCCTGCGGAGAAGGCGATCCCAGTATTTACAAAGGCGAAGAGCGGCATCACGATATAGCCGATCGGCTGGTGCAGGGCATGCTCCAGCTTTTCCAGGGGCGAACGCTTGTCGTCGCGGATCAGGGGAATGGTAAAGGCCATCAGCACGCCGGCGATGGTGGCATGGATACCCGATTTATAGGTGAAATACCATAAGAGAATCCCGAAAGGAAAATAAAACAGGAAGTTCAATACCTTCAGACGGTTCATGAGCAGCATGATGAAGAAGGTGGTGGTCGCGTAGACCACGTAATGGAAGAGGATATGATCCGTATAGAAGACCGCGATCACGAGGATAGCGCCCAGGTCGTCGACAATGGCCAGGGCAGCCAGGAATACCTTCAGGGACAAGGGGATCTTCTTGCCTAATAAAGACAGGATACCGAGGGCGAAGGCTATATCCGTGGCAATGGGAATTCCCCATCCGCTCACGGTAGGCAGGCCCGCATTCACCAGGTAATAGATCAGGGCAGGGGCCATCATTCCACCCAGGGCGGCGGCTATAGGCAGGAAGGATTTCTGGAACGAAGAAAGCTCACCGGTTACGATCTCCCGTTTGATCTCCAGCCCGATGAGCAGGAAGAACAAAGCCATCAGCCCGTCGTTCACCCACCAGTGCACATCGCGTACAAAGCTCTTGTCGGCCAGAGTGACCCCCAGGTTAAAATGCGTAAAATGATGGTAGACCGAAGCCAGGGGCGTGTTCACCATCAGCATGGCCAGGGCTACGCTGATCATGAGCAGGTAGCCCGTTACCTGTTCTGTTCTGAAAAAGGTGGTCAGCGGCGACAGGATGGTTCTTCGGATGAGTGTATTCATACGTTATTCATAGGATTAAAGGAAATTCTCAATATGATTTTCAGAGATAATTTTCGAGCAGGCCCTTGCCTTGCCTTACGATCTCAGGAGCGTTGCCTGTGCAGTCGACCACGGTAGAGGCTTCGTTCCCTCCGTAGCCTCCATCGATCACCACATCTACCAGGTCGCCGTATTTTTCATAGATCAGCTCCGGGTCGGTAGAGTATTCAATGATCTCGTCATCATCGTGAATGGATGTGCTCACGATCGGGTTGCCAAGCGCCCGCACGATCTCCCGGGCAATGGTATTGTCGGGTACGCGGATACCAACGGTTTTCTTCCTGCTGTTCAACAGCTTCGGTACCAGTCCGCTGGCATTCAATATAAAGGTGAAAG
>CALNCF010000487.1 GCA_937875035.1 uncultured Sphingobacteriaceae bacterium
AGGCTGCGGCTTCACCGGGAAGAAGATGCTTTCATCCGCAGGAAAGAAGAACTGCTTGCCGAACTCCACGATATTGAACTTATTTATTTCCGTGTTGAACTCATTCGAGGGAATAAAAATGTGTTCCGGGTGCAAGCCTTTTTCTTCAGCCGAAAGCTCCTTGTAAATGCCTTTCGCTTTCTTCATCCCGTCTTCTAAAATGTCCAGCGTGAAGCGCACATCTTTGATCCAGATCTGCGTAGCAGGATCAACATATTCCAGGAACGAAACATTGTTCGCATTCAGCATTTTCGACTGTACATTCGGGATGATAGTGATCTCGCTGACCTGCTCCACCGAAAGCTGGTCTTCGATACCGAAGGTGCGGATGCTTTCGATCTGGTCGCCAAAGAACTCGATCCGGTATGGAAGGTCATGGGAGAATGAAAAGATATCGACAATACCGCCACGGATCGAAAACTGCCCGGCCTCGTATACAAAGTCTACGCGTTCAAATTCATATTCTACCAGGAAGTCGTTAATGAAATCAATACTGAGCTTGTCGTTCGCACGGATCTCCAGGGTATTCTTTCCGAGGAGCTCCTTGTTGATCACCTTTTCGGCCAGCGCTTCCGGGTAGGTAACGATCAGCTTACCGTATTCACTGGTACGCCTGAGCTCGTTCAGCACTTCGGCGCGTTGCAGCACGGAGGCGCTGTCGGTATTCGAAATATCGAAGGGCTTGCGATAGGAAGAAGGGAAGAGCAGCACCTCTTTTTCGGAGAGGTTTTCCAGGTCGTTCATGAAGTAAACAGCCTCTTCACGGTCGGGCAGGACAAAAAGCATCGGCGACTTTTGTAAAAAATACAAAGCCAACGCGACAAATGTGTCCGACGAACCCACCAAACCCTTCAGATGAACATGCGTATTTTTTCCGGTGGTTAATACACGAGCTAAAGACTGGATACGATCATCGGTTTTGTAGTACTGAAACAGATCTTTAATATTCAAAACCGAATAATTTGCTGCAAAGATAAAACCCGGCGAGTGATCTCCGGTCAATTTTAAAGGAAATAAATGTAAAATTGTTTGACGGCGCTTACTATCTTCTGCCGTTAAATACCTTTTTATAGTTTTCATTAACTTTGAAGATGCTACTGAAAGAAATTACGCAATACCTTGAATCCATTGCCCCGCTTAGCCTGCAGGAAGATTATGATAACTCCGGCTTGATCGTGGGACATCCCGGCATGGAGATCCGCTCGGCGATCATCAGCCTCGACTGTACAGAAGCCGTGATCGATGAAGCCATCGAAAAAGGGGCTAACCTGGTGATCTCGCATCACCCGATCGTTTTTTCGGGACTGAAAAAATTCAACGGTAAAACCTATATCGAACGGGTAGTGATGAAGGCGATCAGGCATGATATTGCCATTTATGCCATCCATACCAATCTTGACAATATTAAAGAAGGGGTCAACCGCAAGATCGCCGACAGGCTGGGTCTGAAAGATCTGCAGATCCTGGCGCCTAAGCATGGCCTGCTGCGCAAGCTCGTTACTTTTTGCCCGAAAGACCACGCTGATACGGTGCGGAATGCCCTTTTCGATGCCGGGGCCGGCAGTATCGGAACTATTCGGAGTGCAGCTTTAACAGCGAGGGCTACGGAACCTTTAAAGGGAACGATGCTTCCAACGCCTTTTCCGGGGAAAAGGGAATACGGCATACCGAAGCGGAAACCCGGATCGAAGTGATCCTTCCTAAAGACAAAGAGAGCCAGGTGATCGCCGCCCTGCTCCGGGCACACCCTTACGAAGAGGTCGCCTACGATCTTTTCAGCCTGGCGAATGCAAACCGGGAAACCGGCTCCGGCATGGTTGGAATCCTCGATAAGCCGATGAAAACCAGTTATTTTCTTCTTTTTTTGAAGGAAAGGATGGGGGTAGCCTGCCTTAAGCATACCCGGGCGCATACCGAAGAGATCCGGAGGGTAGCGCTCTGCGGAGGCTCGGGCAGCTTCCTGCTGAGAGATGCGATCAACTCGGAATCAGACATTTATATTACTTCAGACTATAAATATCACCAGTTTTTTGATGCCGAGGACCGGATTATCATCGCGGATATCGGACACTATGAGAGTGAGCAGTTTACGATGGAATTACTATTGGAGATAATTCAAAAAAAATTTCCTACTTTTGCCCTCTGCTTAACGAATGCCCATACAAATCCTGTACAATACCTGTAGGAAAACGCGCAGGAGCGGGCAAAAATGGCGTATAGGCCCCAGGCGGGGCGTTAATACATTGAAAACACATAACTTGTTCAATATAGAATGGAAGCAACCGTAGAACAAAAACTCAAAGCTTTATACGACTTACAAACCATCCACAGCGAGATCGACAAGATCAGAACTGTACGTGGTGAACTTCCGATGGAAGTAGCGGACCTGGAAGATGATGTAGCGGGTTTGGAAACCAGGATCCATAAGATCAAGGACGAGATCAACGGGCTGGAAGATGAGATCGTAAACAAGAAGAACGGTATCAAACAGTCACTGCAACTGATCAAGAAATACGAAGAACAACAGAATAACGTAAAGAACAACCGTGAATACGAGGCTCTTTCGAAGGAGATCGAGATCCAGGGACTGGATATGCAGGTAGCGGAAAAGAAGATCAAGGAGTTTACCTTCGAGATCTCTGCCAAGACCAAGATCCTGGAAACAGCGGAATTAAGCCTGGATGAGCGCAAAAAGGATCTCGACCTGAAAAAGGGCGAGCTGGATGTGATCACCCAGGAAACTGAAAAAGATGAGCAGGCTCTGCTGAAAAAAGCGGAAAAAGCGGAAAAAGGCATCGAAGAGCGCCTGTTGTCAGCTTATCACAAGCTGCGTAACAATGCGAAGAACGGGCTTGCCGTGGTAACCATCCAGCGTGATTCATGCTCAGGTTGCTTCAACAAGATCCCACCTCAAAGACAATCGGATATCCGCCAGCGCAAAAAGATTATCGTTTGCGAGCATTGCGGACGTATCCTGGTTGATGAGGCCTTCGCAGGTGAACCACTTCCGGCAGAAGCAAATAATTAAAAGTTATAAAAAAATCAAAAACGATTCCTATTTTCAGGGATCGTTTTTTTATGTTTAAACGCCCGGCTCTCCTCGTACTCTTGCTGATCTCCATGGGCAGCAGTTGTGATGCCCGTTTCGTTTTCAACGAACGCTGCATTTCCGCCTATGATAAGATACTCAGCCTGCGGCTGCAGGAAGGGCAGGCATTGCTCAATGCCGAAAAGAAAGCGAACCCGACGAACTCCATCCCCATCCTGCTGGAAAACTACATCGATTTCCTGCACCTGCTCACCAGCGAACGAAAGGATGAGTTCGAAAAATTCAAGGTGAGCAAAAACGCGCGTATCGATAAGCTCCAGTCGGAAGACCAGAAATCGCCCTATTATCTTTACTGCCAGGCGGAGATCAACCTGCAGAGCTGCATCAACCGTTTCAAGTTCCAGGAGTATGTAAGCGGGGTATATGAACTACAGAAAGCCTATAAGCAACTGGAGGAGAACCGAAAGAAATTCCCCGACTTCCTGCCTAACCAGAAAAGCTTCGCCCTGCTGTATTCCTTATTGGGCCTCGTTCCCGACCAGTATAAATGGGCTTTGTCGACGATCGGGCTGAAGGGCAATATCCAGCAAGGCATGAATATGCTGGATGAGCTGCGGATCAGATTACCACAATCTCCCTATGCGCAATTCACCAACGAAACCATTTTCTTCTTAAGCTTTATACAGATGAGCGTGGAGAACCAGGACCATCTCTATGAGACCGTTATCCGCAACACGAATCCTATCGGCAACGAGCACCTCATGAATGTGTACATCCGCACGCTGGTAGCCATGCGTACGGGACATACCGATGAAGCCATCGATTTCCTGGAAGACCGTCCGAAGTCCGCAGCCTATGCTTCTTTTTACTACCTCGATTATTTAATGGGACTGGCCAAGCTGAGCCGCTTCGACGATGATGCCAACCAGCACTTTGAGCTCTACCTGAAAAACTATACCGGCTGCTTCAATATCAAGGATTCGTACCTCAAGCTGGCCTGGTATTACCTGCTGAGGGGAAATACCGAGAGATACAACGCATATATCGGCTTGTGCAAGGTCAGAGGCTATACCTATTCGGAACGGGAAAAAGATGCCTATAACCAGTCGATGATCAAGAGTCCGCCGGATATTCACCTGCTAAAGGCCCGTTTATATTTCGACGGGGGCTACCAGGAAAAAGCCCTGGCGGCGATCAAGGGGATGAAGCTCGACGACTTCGGCAATGAGCGCGAACGCCTGGAATACCTGTATCGTTTAGGCCGCATCTACCAGGCGATGAACAGGCCGGATATGGCCATCCAGTATTATACCTCGGCGATCAGCAGGGGGCTGGAGCTTCCTTATTATTATTCCGCCAACTCTTCCCTTCAGCTGGGCTATATCTTCGAGAACAAAAAGAACTACAACAAAGCCCGGTATTATTTCGACCTCTGCCCGAAGATGAAGAACGAGGAATACAAGAACAGCATCGACAGTAAGGCGAAGGCCGGCCTGCGAAGAATTCCAGGGGAATGATCAGCGTACCACACTGAACACCGCCCGTTGCAGACCTGATCCCGATTGCAGGCTAAGGGTATAGAAGCCCGCCGGCAAGTCGGATACATCCAATGTATACACATCATCCGCAGCAATCTTCATTTCTTTCCATAATACCCCTCTTACATCGTACACCCTTAAACGATGCTCCGAAGCATCGGGCATGCGTATGCTCAGCTGCTGGCTGGCAGGGTTCGGGTACAGGCTCAGGCGGGAAGTCTCTGAAGATTCTATTCCGGTAGAAACACCGGTAGTAAAGATCCATGCCGGGGAATATTCACCGATCACCCCGTTCACTTCAGAAGCAACCCTCCAGTAGTGCTTACGGGAAGGGTCCAAAGCCGTGGTCGTTACAAAGGTATCGGCAATGCCTCCCTGCTCGTAACGGATGAAGTTAGGCAGGAAGCTCGTATGCGTGCTCACCTGCACATGATATGTTTCCGCACCCTCGGCGCTGTTCCATTTCAGATCCGGTACATTTCCAATAAGCACGGCAAGATGTGCCGGCTCCATTAAGGCCGGGGCCTGCGCGCCTGTCGTAAAATACCCTACAGTTGTATAGGCGCTGCGATAGCCTCCGTTGTTCGCTCTCATCCTCCAGTAATAGGGAACAAGCCCGGGCTCGAGCTCGGCAACGGTGGTTGTATTTTTAGTGACTCTTTTCGTAATGATGTTCCCGCTGAAATCGGGTGTTCGGGAAAACTCCAGCTCGTACAACAAGGCGCCTGCAACAGTATCCCATTGGAAAGGGTATGCTGCGGATACACCTGAAGCATTGGCTCCTGGCTGGATCACCTGTGGGACCGCGACCGGGGTCGCGTCGTCCTGTCCGCGGTTTACGAACATTTCGATCTTCTGCAAGGGATTGTCGTTCGCATCGCGGGGCGCGGAAACGATCTGGTCGACAACCGCCATACCGCTTACCACACGTCCGTATACCGTATAATTATTATCGAGCGAAACCTGGTCGGCTACGCAAATGAAGAATTGTGAATTGGCGCTGTTGATATTCGCATCGCGTGCCGCCGAAAAAATTCCGCGCTTATGCGAAACAGGGCTGAACTCCGCAGGCACATCCTGCTGCGAAGGATCGCCATAACCCCAGGTGCTGCGCGGACCATGACGTGAGTTCGGATCTCCACCCTGGATCACAAAGCCGGGGATCACCCGGTGAAAGGCCGTTGTATCGAAGAAGTGAATGCTGACCAGGCTGTCGAAATTCCGTACATGCAGGGGAGCGATCGAAGGGAACATTTCCACTGCGATCGTACCCATCGGAACTCCTGCCCGCCTGGCTTCCAGCTCGTAACGGGGTTTCCCGTCATACTGCCCGATCTGGGCGGAAAGGCTTGCAGCCAGGAACAGCATACAGCCGGTGATCGTCCACTTTTTCATAGCTTATCTCTGTTATCAGAATTTATTCTTCCACATCATGCTCTCTACCGGTCGCATGGTCTTCTTGTTATATTTAGCGTTGTCTTTTGTATGATACATGGTCTCTATATCGCCATCTACCGCAAAATAAATCAGCTGCCCGATCGGCATACCATAATAGATACGTACCGGCTGCGCGCAGGAAATCTCCAGCGTCCATGTATTGCAAAAGCCTACATCTCCCTTACCTGCGGTCGCATGAATATCGATGCCTAACCTGCCCGTGCTCGATTTACCTTCGAGGAAAGGAACGTGCGCATGTGTTTCCGTATATTCCAGCGTCACCCCTAAGTACAAGGTTCCCGGCTGTAAGACGAAGCCCTCCGCGGGAATTTCAAAATGCTCGATCTCGTTATGCTGACGCGCATCCAGTACCCTGTTCCGGTAGGTCGCAAGGTATTTGCCTAAATGCACATCATAGGAATTGGTGCCTAAATACTGGCGATCGTAGGGTTCGATCACGATCGTTCCTTTATCAATTTCTTCCAGGATACGTTTATCTGATAATATCATTTGGGATGCTTATTTTTGTTCGAAAGTAATCAATTTCCTTTTTAAAAATCAATAATTTACGTCCCGCTGCATGCCGGTTATCTACCATAAAAAGATCCGTAAAGACACCGAATTAGCCGTGTGGCGCATCGACGAGGCTCCCGAAGACCTCTACCGGCAATTGCAGCTGAACGAGGCCGAGCAGGCCCATTACCAGTCGCTCAATCACAACAAACGCAATATGCACTGGCTGGGAAGCCGGGTGCTCTTACGCACGCTTCTTAATACCAGCCTGTATATTGATTGTCAGCTCGACGAGAACAACAAGCCTTACCTTACCAATTTCCCTTATGAGATCTCGATCACGCACAGCAACGACCTGGCCGCCGTGATCATTTGCAAAGGGCAGCAGGTCGGGATCGATATCGAGAAGATGAGTGAGAAGGTAGAGCGGATCGCTACGCGTTTTCTTTCTGCGGATGAGCTCGCGATGATCCAGCCTCAGCGACGGATCGAGCAGCTCTATGTATGCTGGGGAGTGAAAGAATCGCTCTTCAAGCTGTATGGAAAAGGCAACCTTCCTTTTATCGGGGGAATCCAGATCCACGACTTTAGCTATCAAGAGGAAGGGGTAGTTTCTGCGGAAATCAACAAGGACGATTACCGGCAGCAGTTTGAAGTATCGTACGAGCTGATCGGGGAATATATGCTGACCTGGGTGATCGCACCCTGAACCTATTTCAGGATCACGGCTCCCAGCTCTTTAGACAGCTGTATCTTCAATGCGGTAAGCTGGATATGGATATCCATATACTTCCGCTGATCATCTTCAGCCTCTGCTTCTTTCAGGTTCTGCTTATTCATTTCAATGAGGCGGATCACCTTACGCATCTTCAGGTGGGTAAGCGAATTCTCTACCGCAGCCCGCAGCAATTGCTCCTCGCTGGTAACATAGATCCCGTGACGTTTCTCCCAGTTCTCGCTCAATGAATAGGGGGTGCTTACAATGCCCGCGGATACTTCACGAAGCTCGCTGTCTTCATGGTTGAGAAAGAATTTTTCATCAGGGCTCCGGCCATCGTTCAGCTCCTGAGTATAGAGATAAACGATCTTCTGGTAAGCCGCATTACCGAACTCGATATTGTCGAGATGCTCGAGAATATAACGCGCGACGCTCACATCCTCTTCCACATCCTTGCTCCAGTTCAGCTCATGACCATAGCTCAGCAGCAAACGGATGATATCACGTTCCTGGATCTCATCGTTCTCGGAGAAGGAGGGCTTTTGGATCACATGCTCGATGTCGATCTCCGGCATCTGCAATTCTTCCTGGTTATGCTCCCTGCGTGTTTGTTTCCTGCGGACCTTATTATATTCTGAAACCAGAATCCGTTCTTCCACATCCATCAGTACGCTGCATTCCTTGATGAAAAGCGCGGCCTTGATCTGGTCCGGGATCTTCGCGATGGTTTCGACGATCTCGTAGATCAGCTGTGCCTTGCGGATCGGGTCGTTCTTCACCTCATCCAACAGCAGCCCTGTTTTAAAGAGGATAAAATCTTTCTGGTTATCGGCAATGTAACGGCTGAATGCCGCACCGCCTACCGCCTTTACGCCCGCCGTATCGCCGTCAAATAAAATGGTAATGTTCTTGGTGAACCGTGCGATCAGCCGGATCTGGCCGGAGGTAAGCGAGGTACCGGAAGAGGCCACCACGTTTTCGATCCCCGACTGGTGCAGGGAAACGACATCCGTATACCCTTCCACCAGGAAACAATTATCCTGGTCGCGGATGGCTTTCTTCGCGAAGTACGCGCCGTAAAGCACATCGCTCTTATGATAGATCTCACTCTCGGGTGAGTTCACATATTTCGGACTCTTCGGATCTGTTTTGAGAATCCTGCCACCGAAGCCGATCACGCGTCCGCTCAGGTTATGGATCGGGAACATTACCCGCCCCCGGAAACGATCGTACGAGCTGTTCTTCTCTTCATTGCGGATGCTCAGGCCGGTTTCTTCCAGCAACTCCCGGAGGTAGCCCGACTCGGTCGCTTTCTTCGTCAGCCCGTCCCACTCATTCAGTGAATAACCCAGCTCGAACTTTTTGATCACTTCCTCGCGGAAGCCACGCTCCTTAAAATAGCTCAGCCCAATGCTCTGGCCTTCTTCTGTTTCCCAAAGCACACCGGTATAATATCTCCTGGCAAAATCAGATACGATCAGCAGGCTTTCCCGGTGATCATATCGTTCCTTATCCTCGTCGCTAACCGTTTCGTCTTCTTCTACTTCAATGCTGTATTTTTTGGCGAGGTAACGCAGGGCCTCGGGGTACGAATACTTTTCGTGCTCCATGATGAAGTTCACCGAATTACCGGCCTTACCACAACCAAAGCATTTATAAATACCCTTTGCCGGTGAAACCGTAAAGGATGGTGTCTTTTCATCATGAAAAGGGCAAACACCCAGGAGATTCGCGCCGCGCTTTTTCAGCTGCACGAAATCGCCTACCACCTCGTCAATCAAGGCGGACTCCATTATGCGGTCGACGGTTTCTTTACGTATCATGAATGCTGTGGCTATTTTCCCTGTGCAGGGATAAAGTTACCATGTTTTATATCAAAAGTACAGACCTCGGCTTTTTTAAACGGAATATCCCAGCTCCCATCGTAATTGATCACCACAGGCACCAGCATATCATCCCGGTAAGCCAGCTCAATATTCATCTTTACATCGAAATCAAAGGGAAGCGACTCATATTTCATGTCGATGAACCTGCCGAGGATATTAAAATTACGCGCATCGAAAATGGTGGTCAGCTCCTTGATCATAATATCATCCTGCCTGGAAGCGCTAAGACCGGGCTTCATTTTACACTTGAAATAATAAATAGGAATGGAATCCTGGTACGTGGCATGGTAAAACGTATAATCGTAATACTTGCGCAGCTCCGGACCAAATATTTCGGTTTTACTGCTGATAAACGGGATGCCATGCACCGGCTTCCCGGGATTAAATATCAATGTTTTCAGCTTCTGCTTATATCCCTCTTCATCCAGATCTTTCTTACCCGCGTTAGCATTCGTGAAATCGGTGTTGCGATCATTCATAAAAATATAGGAGAACATCCTTACCGTATAAAGATCGTAAGTACCCTTCCGGCTGTAGACCTTACCACTATCCTGGGCCTGTAGTATTTCCTGCTTATATGACGCGCCTGTATTACGATGTGCAATGCGGCGGTAGATCGTGGAAAGACGGCGGTTCTTCGTGTCGTAAGTGACAATCTTGTTTTCTGCTGTAAACGAGAATTTCTGGAGATTGCGGAAGGCCTGGTAGAACATGGTGTCGTTGATCATGATCCGGACAAAATCCGTCATGTCAAGCCCGCGCTTTGCCGTCACCTCAATCGCAGAATCAATGTGTACCGACAGCAGGGTATCGGCAAACTTCCGGTTGCTCTGGGCAGACAGGAAGAGTGGCACACACAACATACATAACAGCAGGCAGTACTTTTTCATCATAAACAGCTATCGCGTACCGGGAATTTCCGGGCTCATATCTTTCCTGGTCTTTGCAGAAACAAAAAGGCTCTGCAAGCAGAGCCTTTCCGGTATATCACAGACCGGTTACATGGTTTTCAATTCAGCAACCAGGTCTGTTAAGGCTTTCTTCGCATCACCGAAGAACATGTTTGTTTTGTCGTTATAGAACAGCAGGTTTTCGATGCCCGCATAACCCGCGTTCATAGAACGCTTGTTCACTATGATATGTTTCGCGCGGTCAACCTCGAGGATCGGCATTCCGTAGATCGGTGATGAAGGATCTGATTTCGCGGCAGGGTTCACCACGTCGTTCGCGCCTACTACCAATACCACATCCGTTTGCTCGAATTCCGGGTTGATCTCTTCCATCTCGATCAGCTTTCCGTAATCTACATTCGACTCGGCCAGCAGCACGTTCATGTGACCAGGCATCCGTCCGGCAACCGGGTGAATGGCATATTTTACTTCCACACCACGTTCTTCCAACAGCATTTCCAGCTCATGGATCACGTGCTGCGCCTGCGCAACAGCCAGCCCGTAGCCCGGAACGATCACTACCTTTTTCGAGTAGTTCATCAGCACGGCCACATCGGTTGTGGAAATATCCTTGATCGAGCCATGCACATCGTCTGCGCTGCCCGAAGCTGCGCTTTCACCGAAAGCGCCGAAGATCACGTTGAACAGGGAACGGTTCATCGCTTTACACATCACGATCGTTAACAGGGTTCCGGCAGAACCTACCAGGATACCTCCCGTCAACATTACTTTATTGTCGTACAGGAAGCCGCCGAAAGCCGCCGCCAGGCCTGTGAAGGAGTTCAGCAGAGAGATCACCACCGGCATATCCGCACCACCGATAGGCACTACGAACATGATACCGTATAATAGGGCTACAGCAAACAAGGCGTACAGCATCACCGAAGAATCGGTTCCGCTCATCACCATCCATGCGCCGAAAACCACTACAGCGATCAGCATGATCGTGTTGATCACATTATAATTAGGCAGGCGTAACGGCTTCTTCATCGAACCGTTCAGCTTTAAATAAGCGACGATACTTCCGGAGAACGAAACACTCCCGATGATCATACCGGCAATAATGGTCGATACTTTAGCGGCATCGCCAATATTATGATGAAATTCCATCAGCCCGATGAGCGCCGCACAGGCACCACCCATACCATTGAACATGGAAACGAGCTCCGGCATTTTCGTCATCTGTACGCGCTTGGCGGTCAGCCAGCCAATAATGGTTCCGATCGCGATCGCAGCAACGATCAGCACGTAAATAACCGGGGATACCGCGCCCTCATGACAGAAGATCGTGGCAAGGATCGCCAGGGTCATACCACCCGCGGCATACAGGTTCCCTTTACGGGCAGATTTCGGATTACTCATCATCTTCAGTCCCACCACGAAGGTGACCGAAGCAATGATGTAAATAATCGATTTAATATATTGGAGTATTTGAATATCCATTTGAATAAGGAATTTAGTGAATGGTGATTACTTCTTTTTGAACATCTCTAACATGCGGTCGGTAACTACGAATCCGCCTACTACGTTCAGAGTTCCGAGCAATACCGCCAGGAAACCAAGTCCGAGCAACGCGTAGTTATCAGGTTCGGTATTCAGCATCACGATGATCGCTCCCACGATCACAACACCGTGTATGGCATTGGCTCCCGACATTAAAGGCGTATGAAGCACGGTAGGCACTTTGCCGATCACTTCGATACCCACAAATACGGACAGGATGATGAAATAGATCATCAGCTCGTGCTCCGCAATGAATGCTAAAATTGATTCCATTTTATATTAATTTAAATTGACTGAATATTAAAATTATTGTACGCTCGGATGAACCGCCACTCCCTGGTGAACGATCAGGGAACCTTTCGTGATATCCTCTTCCATTTCCCATTTGAACCGGTCTTTATCAGATAAGTGCTGCAGGAGTGTCTGGATATTTTTCGCGTACAGGTCGCTGGCATTCATGGGCAGGAGGCTCGGGATATTTCCTTCACCGATAATGGTCACACCATTTTTTACAACGGTCTTGTTGAACTCGCTTCCAACCACATTTCCACCCTGCTCCACCGCCATGTCTACGATCACCGAACCGAAACGCATGCTCTTTACCATTTCTTCCGTTACGAGCACAGGCGCTTTTTTACCGGGGATCAGCGCTGTAGTGATCACAATGTCGGCTTCTTTCACATGCTTGGATACCAGCTCCTGTTGTTTTTTCAGGAATTCTTCGGATACGCCTTTCACATATCCGCCTTCCATCCTGATCGACTCATCGCCTTTCACTTCAATGAATTTTCCACCCAGTGATTCTACCTGTTCCTTTGTTTCCGGCCGGATGTCGGATACTTCCACCACCGCGCCTAAGCGCTTCGCGGTAGCGATCGCCTGCAAGCCTGCTACTCCCGCACCAAAGATGACCACCTTCGAGGGACGGATCGTACCCGCTGCGGTTGTCATCATCGGTAATATTTTCCCGATGGCATTGGCTGCCATCAATACTGCTTTATAGCCACCCAGGTTAGCCTGCGAGCTTAACGCGTCCATCTTCTGCGCACGCGATATTCTCGGAACAGCATCCATGGAAAAAGCGGAGATGCCCGCGCTCACGCAAGCGTTCACCAGCTCTTTGTTGGATGCAGCCCACATGAAAGAAATCAGCACCGCATCCTTTTTCATTTGCGCGATTTCAGCGGCAGAAGGAGCATTCACCTTTAAAACAACGTCTGCATCGGCATACACCTTTGCATGGTCAACAACCGTTGCGCCGGCAGCGGCATATTCAGCGTCTTCAAAATAGGAGTTCAACCCGGCACAGCTTTCTACCATGCACTCATAGCCAGCCGTTACCAGCTGCTTTACCACAGCAGGTGTAAGGGCCACTCGGTTTTCACGTTCTTTTGTTTCTTTAGGGACTGATATTTTCATGCGATAATTATTTATTCTTTCGTATTCATGATGACGGCATGCCTGCTTTCCTGTTCACAGCTCATACCAGGTCATTCATGCTTAATTCCTGGCCGGAGAAATTGCATTGCGCTTGTTCTCCACATATCACTCATTTTAATTCAAAGGGTTCCGGGTATAAGGATTCCGCCTGATTTAAAAGTATAAAAATATTGTATAGCAGGATAGTAAATTCAAAAAAATATACCCTGCTCTTAAAACTCCATCAGGTAAGCCTTGATAAACTCATCGATCTCTCCGTCCAGCACCGCCTGGGCATTGGATGTTTCCAGCCCTGTACGCAGATCTTTCACCAGCTTATAAGGATGCAGCACATAATTCCTGATCTGCGATCCCCATTCGATCTTTTTCTTACCGCTTTCTACTGCCGCTTTTGCCTCGTTCCGTTTGCGGATCTCCAGCTCGTAGAGTTGGGATTTCAGCATTTTGAGGGCTTTTTCCTTATTCTGGTTCTGCGAGCGTTCCTGCTGGCATTCGATGATGATGCCGGAAGGGGCATGCTTCAAACGCACGGCCGTTTCCACCTTATTGACGTTCTGTCCACCCTTGCCACCGGCCCGGAACGTATCCCAGGTAATATCAGCAGGGTTAATCTCGATATTGATGGAATCGTCGACCAATGGATATACATATACCGAAGCAAATGAAGTGTGCCTGCGGGCATTTGAATCGAAAGGAGAGATCCGCACCAGGCGGTGCACGCCATTTTCCCCTTTCAGGTACCCATAGCCAAAGTCGCCTTCAAATTCGAGCGTACAGGATTTAATCCCGGCACCTTCTCCTGCCTGGTAATCGATCTCTTTGACACTGAAACCGTTTCGTTCACCCCACATTATATACATCCGCATCAGCATAGCCGCCCAATCACAACTTTCTGTCCCACCTGCTCCCGCATTGATGCTCATCACGGCATTCAGCTGATCTTCTTCACCGCTCAGCATATTCTTGAACTCCAGCTCGTCCAGCGCCTTTAAAGCTATATTCATCTGGGCAATCATCTCGGCTTCGGTAGCGGCCGACTCTTTATAGAAGTCGAATAGTACGATCGTATCCTCTACTATGGCATTGACTTCAGCGAAGGCTTCCGTCCAGTGTTTTTTTGATTTGATGCTTTTCAGGATCCGGTCGGCAGTTTTGGTATCATCCCAGAATTCCGGCGCGGTTGTTAAAGCCTGCTCTTTCTCGATCTCTGTTAATTTCTGATCGATGTCAAAGATGCCTCCTCAGGGTCGCAATTCTGTCCCTTAAATCCTTTATCTGTTCTGTGGTCATACCGCAAAAATAGGAAATTAAGGCATAAAACGAAGGATTCGGCGAATGTCTGCCCGGCTCACCGGTTACTGCACCGTTACATTTCAAAAGAAGGCATCCTCGAAATGATTGATCTCTTTCAAGGCGTCCTTTTCATAAACGACCGACACGATATCGAAGCGGACCTCTCCCTCGTGGCGGCACCGCTCCAGGTAGGCGATCGCGGCCTTTTTGAGCCGTTTCCGTTTATCTCGGGTTACAAAATATTCGGGGTACCCGAATTGTACGCCGCTGCGCGTCTTCACCTCTACAAACACCAGCCTCCCCCGCTGATCGGCAATAAGATCGAGCTCCAGGTTGCGGAAACTCCAGTTCTGCGCGATGATCCGGTATTCTTTTTCTTCCAGGAATTTTCTTGCCGCCTGTTCTCCGGCCTGTCCTAATTCATTGTGCTCAGCCATACTTGCTTCATTCTTCTTCCCGTAAAATTATTAGCTTTGCCTCGGAGAATAAACCGCTTGTATACTGGTTTATTTATTAAAACTCATCCATATGCCAGAGGTATTATTCAAAGACTGGGGCCTGATTGATTACCAGGAATCGTGGGACGAACAGGAGCGCTTATTCGCATCAAACCTGGAGATCAAATCGAGGAACAGGACGGAGAATACCCAGGTACCTACCAGGCATCACCTCATTTTTTGT
The DNA here is from genome assembly GCA_937875035.1 of uncultured Sphingobacteriaceae bacterium. Classification (GTDB taxonomy): domain Bacteria; phylum Bacteroidota; class Bacteroidia; order Sphingobacteriales; family Sphingobacteriaceae; genus CALNCF01. The sequence goes on from CALNCF010000487.1 coordinate 15,048, forward strand.
GAGCACCCGCATGTGTATACCCTGGGGAAAAGCGGGAAGATGGAGCATCTTCTGCTGGATGAAGAACAATTGAAGGCGAAGGAAGCTGTTTTTTATAAGATCAACCGGGGCGGTGATATTACGTACCACGGCCCGGGACAGATCGTAGGCTACCCGATCCTCGACCTGGAATGTTTCTTCACCGATATCCATAAATACCTGCGCCTCCTCGAAGAAGCCATTATCCTTACGCTGAAAGAATATGGGATTACAGCAGGCAGGGTAGATGGGCTTACGGGTGTATGGATAGACGACGACCAACCGGATAAGGCGCGTAAGATCTGTGCGATGGGTGTTCGCTGCAGCCGGTGGATTACAATGCACGGGTTCGCATTCAATGTGAATACGGATCTCGATTACTTCAAAAACATCATCCCTTGCGGAATCGACGATAAGGCCGTAACTTCCATGGAATATGAACTCGGGAGAAAGCTGCCGATAGAAGAAGTGAAAGATATACTGAGACAGAAGATCGCGGAGCTTTTCCATATGCAACTCCATTACGAACATGAAAAAGAAAACACCCGTTTATAAAAAGATCCTCTGGATCTTCCTGTCGTTGCTCATTACCGCAAACATCCTGGTATGGATCACCGGAACCACCTATATCTATAAGGCGCTTATTTACCAACAGCCCAATATCGACGACCTGGACCTGTTCCCTCACCGTACCATCAGCAATACTTCATCTGCTGAACCCTGGAAGATCTCATCACATAAGAACGAAACGCCTTTAAGCGATACGCTGCGAAAAGTACTGGAACAGAACCAGTCGGTAGCTTACCTCGTTATCAAAAATGATTCGGTGCTGTATGAAGAATACTGGGACGGCTATTCGGATTCTTCCGCTTCAAATTCATTCTCGATGGCCAAAAGCATCGTGAGCATCCTGGTGGGCATAGCGATCGATGAGGGGAAGATCCATTCGGTGAACGAGCCGGTGGGCAATTACCTGCCCGGGTTCGGCCAGGGGGAAAAGGCTTCCATCACCATTAAGGACGTGCTGAATATGGCTTCAGGGCTCAGCTTTATGGAATCCTATTCCACACCGTTCAATAATACGACCGATGCTTATTATGGCAAGAACCTGGAAAGGCTGATCGGTTCTCTTACCGTGATCGAAACACCGGGAACCATTAACCGCTACAAAAGCGGGGATACCCAGGTACTCGAATTACTCTTAAAGAAAGTGACCGGCCAAAGCATCTCGGATTATGCTTCGGAAAAGCTCTGGAGCCGGATCGGGGCGGAGCATGATGCCTACTGGAGCCTTGATCATACCGATGGCGATGAGAAAGCGTACTGCTGCTTTTATTCGAATGCCCGCGATTTCGCGCGGCTGGGTAAGCTTTATCTTCAAAATGGCCGGTGGGATTCGGCACAGGTGGTTTCTTCAGAATGGGTGCAACAATCCTTAAGTCCGAATATGCTGCCGGATGAACATGGCGCCCTTACTTCTAATTATGGCCTTCAATGGTGGATCTACCAGGATGAGCATGTAAAGGGATTCTATGCGCGCGGGATTCTGGGGCAATATATTGTGGTCCTGCCTGAGCAAAACATGCTCCTGGTACGTTTGGGCAAGAAAAGATCGGAGGAGAAGATCAACGGCCATCCTGCTGATGTGGTAACATTTATTCAAGAATCTGTCAAAATCTTCTAAAAACCTATTATAGACCTGATTTTCGGCATTTTTCTAAAACAATCCTCTGATTTTGCGCTAATTATAATAATTATTTCTATATCTTTGCGATCGACTAAACAACAATTTAGAAAACCATATTAAAAAATTATGAAAAAGCAATTTATATCTGCTCTCTCTCTGGCTGCAGTGTTAGTATCGGCAACTTTGTTTACTTCTTGCGACGAAGACAGTCCAAAAATTACATTGAATGTTCCTTACAGCATTACAACCAGCACCCTAAAAGCAGATACAACCTCGTTCATCGGAACTAAAGAATTAGATTCCATGATCCTTGAAGGCAACCTTGATTCTGTTCTTGCTGCCAACAGCATCAACAAAGAAAACGTAACCGGTATTACTATAAACGGTGTAGAATTAGATGCAGTTGATGCAAACGGCGCCGCCTTATCAACAGGTAACTTTGCCGGGTTAGGCCAGGTTCAGACTTCTATCACCTTACCTACTGACGGAATCGAGCATTTATTCGCGTACAACAATGCGGTAAGACAAGATACTTCTTCAATTGCATTAACAGTTCAACCGAACTTCCAGATCATCGATTACCTGAAAGCTCCTGCATTCATTATTAAAGCTAAAGGAACTACAGTTGCTCCGATCACTGATGTAAAATTCTTCAAAGCTACGATCAGCTTAACGATCAAAGCTCAGACAGGAAGCGCTGAATAATCAGCCTTAACTTATCAAATAAAAAAGCCTTCCGGAATCCGGAAGGCTTTTTTTGTACCCATATTTATCTGCTATGCTTTGCACGATCAGAGCCAACCATCAGTTAAAGCGCAAAGCATTTGACAGGCAGCGCATCGAATATGAATCTTATCCATCTACTATTATCTGCCTGTATTGTGCTGTTTCATACATAAAACAAAAGCCCCGCCAGATGTGGCAGGGCTTTCCTATATGCGTTGTGAAAGGATTACATCATGCCGCCCATGCCACCCATACCTGGGGCACCCATAGCTCCTGCACCCTTATCTTCTTCCGGCTCATCAGCTAACACACACTCGGTGGTTAACAGCATGGAAGCGATAGACGCTGCATTCTCCAATGCGACACGCGATACTTTCGTCGGATCGATCACACCTGCAGAGATGAGGTTTTCGTATACATCTGTTCTCGCATTGTAACCATAATCCGCTTTACCTTCTTTTACCTTCTGTACAACGATCGATCCTTCCAGACCTGCGTTGTGACAGATCTGACGAAGAGGCTCTTCGATCGCTCTCTTAACGATCGCCATACCCGTAGTTTCATCTTCGTTCAAACCTTTCATTTCGTCCAATGATTCGATCGCACGGATGTAAGCTACACCACCACCCGCAACAATACCTTCTTCAACCGCAGCACGTGTTGCATGTAAAGCATCATCCACACGGTCTTTCTTCTCTTTCATCTCTACTTCGGTAGCAGCGCCTACATACAGTACAGCCACACCGCCGGCTAATTTCGCCAGTCTTTCCTGTAATTTCTCTTTATCGTAATCGGAAGTTGTTGTTTCGATCTGCGTTTTGATCTGGTTCACTCTCGCTGCGATCTCTTCTTTCTTACCACCACCATTGATGATCGTAGTATTATCCTTGTCGATCAGCACTTTCTCTGCCTGTCCGAGGTATGTCAGATCAGCATTTTCTAATTTATAACCTCTTTCTTCGGAGATAACGGTTCCACCTGTTAAGATGGCGATGTCTTCCAGCATCGCTTTCCTTCTGTCGCCGAAACCAGGCGCTTTTACAGCAGCTACTTTCAGAGAGCCACGGATCTTATTCACTACCAGTGTTGCCAGGGCTTCACCATCAAGATCTTCAGAGATGATCACCAAAGGACGGCCTGTCTGTACTTGTTTTTCCAGAACAGGAAGCAGTTCCTTCATAGAGGAGATTTTTTTATCGTAGATCAGGATATACGGGTTTTCTAACTCCGCTTCCATTTTATCGGCATTGGTTACGAAGTACGGAGACAGGTAACCACGGTCGAACTGCATACCTTCCACTGTTTTCACTTCTGTTTCGGTACCCTTTGCTTCTTCCACGGTGATCACACCATCCTTACCTACCTTTGCCATCGCATCAGCAATCAGGGTTCCGATCACTTCGTCGTTGTTGGCAGAGATCGATGCAACCTGCTTGATCTTATTGTTATCAGATCCAACCGTTTGAGATTGAGTCTGCAGGTTCCTGATCACCGCTGCTACCGCTTTGTCGATACCGCGTTTCAGATCCATTGGGTTTGCACCCGCTGCTACGTTCTTGATACCCGCAGTGATAATCGCCTGTGCCAATACAGTCGCAGTTGTCGTACCGTCACCAGCGATATCCGCTGTTTTAGACGCTACTTCTTTCACCATCTGCGCACCCATATTCTCCATCGCATCTTTCAGCTCTACTTCTTTTGCTACGGTTACACCATCCTTGGTAATTAAAGGCGCACCGAATTTTTTGTCGATGATGACATTACGTCCTTTAGGGCCTAATGTTACTTTTACTGCATTTGCCAAAGCATCCACTCCTCTTTTCAGAGCGTCGCGTGCTTCCACATTGTATTTTACTTGTTTTGCCATTTGTTTACGTGTTTAATTTGAGATGAGCTGTCGAATGCCAGGCGGCATTCATGCTCATTATTTTACCATTAAAAATGTTGAACTCTGATTGAATTACAGGATCGCGTAGATATCTGACTCACGCATGATCAAGTACTCTTTGCCTTCGTAAGTGATCTCTGTACCGGCATATTTACCGTATAACACCTCATCACCTACTTTTACTGTAATAGGCTCATCTTTTTTGCCATTTCCAATTGCAACAACAGTTCCACGCTGTGGTTTTTCTTTTGCAGTATCAGGGATATAAATACCTGAAGCCGTTTTTTCTTCAGCAGGAGCAGCTTCTACCACTACTCGGTCTGCGATTGGTTTAATATTTAATGCCATAGTTATATATAAGTTTATTACGTGTACCGTATCATCATTTGTTGTGCCAAGCGGCTTTTTACGCCAAATTTTCCATGAAACCTGAAAGTTATTCCTTGTCCGGTGACAGGATGACACAAAAAAAGCAGGCTTCACAACCTGCTTCTGTTTTTATTTGCGTTACCGCGAATTATTTTGCTGAATAAGCGCCGGCAGGTGCGGCAGCCGGTGAAGGCTGAGGAACCGCTGGTTGCTGTGGCAACTGTGCGTTATCAATTTGTTCCTGGATGGCTGAATTCTCGATATTCGCGTCTTCACCGTCCGGTTTAAACATATTCATGCTTAAGCAGATCACTAATAAAGCGATTGCCAGTGACCAGGTTGCTTTCTCCAGGAAGTCGCCTGTTTTCTTTACGCCCATGATCTGGTTCGAAGCTGCAAAATTAGAAGCCAGTCCACCACCTTTAGGGTTTTGAATTAATACTACCAGTGTAAGTAATACACAAATAATAATTGCCAGGATGATTAAAAAGTAATACATTTTATCTTAACTAATTTGATTTTCGGATTTGATTTTTTCAATAAGGTTCGCAAAGTAAGACTTTTTTTCGGGATATTTCAAACTTAATTTTTCATACGCCTGTATCGCTTTCGGATAAAGACGCTGAGCCATATAAATCTGGGCCAGGGTTTCCGTTACCGGGATATTCTGTTCTTCGGCACTGCGCTTGGCCTTGTTTTCCTGGCTTTCTTTCGTTGAATCCATCATCCGGATCACCGGATCGGTCTTAATGAAGCGGTCGATAAAGCTTGGCTCTTTTACTTCGGGGGCCGCTTCTTCTGTAATTTTCACCTCATTTTCAATGATATACCCTTCGTGAAACACATTTTCTACGATGAGCTGGTTGAGGTCATCGAGCTCGTTTTCGATGATCGAACGGATCTTCTGCGAGGTATCCAGCTTAATGCTCACCTTAGGCGGGGCGGGCTCTTCATTCCAGTCTCCATGCGCTTCTGCCGCGGGAGCTGACAGCTTTTTCAGCCAGGCATTAAAGCTATGCTGCCCCTCATGAGATATCTCCGGCACTATATGAACAGGTGTTTCTTCGGTCGGCTCAGCAGCAGGCTCTGCTACTGCGACAAGAAATTCTTCAGGGCTTTGACTATCCTCATTTTGAGGCTCCGCGATCGATTCCGGTTCAGGTTCTGCAGCCACAGCAGGTTCCGGCGTATCATCCAAAGTAATCTCCTGTATCTCTTCCTCTGTTACTTCTTCTGTAATAACAGGTGCTTCTTCTACTAAAGCCTCTTCTATAAGCGGCACGATCTCTTCAACCTGCGGTGATACCAGCTCTTCGGTTATCTCTGCTTCCTGCGCGATGCTTTCTTCTTCAGCTATAAATTCCGTAGCCGGTTCATGTGGTACCGGTATTGGTGTTTCTTCTATTATCGGTATTTGTTCCGCTGATACCGATTCGGACATAAGAGCTTCTTCCGGAATTGTGAGCAACTCTTCTGTATGAACAGGCTCGGACCCGGCGATCTTCGTAACCGGAGGCTGTGTGTGGATCAGGTAATACAACACCTTACGATTAGGGGCATAGGCCGCCGCCAGCCGGAGCTGTGTATCGAAATAAATGCTATCCGTGTTTTTCAGCGCCTTTGCTTTCAGGATATGTAAGGCAGGGGCATAGGGGAACCGCTGAACCAGACTATCCAGTTGTGCGATCTCCTCTTTTCCCATCCGGTCGGGATACGCAAGCCAGGTATGAAATTGCTCTTTATTCACGGCTACCAGTTTACAAAAGACTTGTTAAAGATGTCATCCACCAGTTGAATATTGATCTGGCGAATCAATTCCGATTCCACATCATTCAGGTTCTTGTCACCGGGATAATCGGCAAAACGGGTCAGGGTAGTTTCGTAATTCTTTTCTTCGTCTTTATTATTGATGTATTTAACCCGGATACTGATGCTCAGGCGGTTTTGCCCGGCAATTTCGTTTCCCTGGATCGCAATCGGCTTGCTGCTGTAATCGATGATCTGTCCTTCGAACTCCACATCGCCGTTTGCACGCACAATACCCAGGTTCGTGGAATTGATGATCCGTTCTTTCAGGGCTTCGGTAAACGCCTGGCTCAGGGTAGGGTTTACCAGGGGAGCATTATTTTCGAAATAAGCTACCGAAAATGTTTTGACATCCGCAGAAACAGATGCACCCGTAAAAGAGTACACGCCGCAGGCGCTGAGTGTAAGACTTACCAGGAGCGAACATACCAGGAGGTACAGGTTTCCGGCTGAGGATAAATAAGAATGAGTACGTTTCAATATATCTGTTTTTATCATGAACCTAATTAGCTCAGGTTGTATTCTTTGATTTTCCGATACAGGGTCCGTTCTGAGATACCCAGCTCCCTGGCCGCATACTTACGTTTACCCTTGTGCTTTTTCAACGCTTTGCGGATCAGGTCGAGCTCGCGGTCTTCCAGCGAAAGTGTTTCTTCAATCTCTTCTACCGGGTGCTGACGGTCGATCTGGTAAGGGCTGCCTGCGAAATTATTCGGACCGGCTACCGGTATCTGGATCGCGCCATCGCCGGAATGAAGCTCCTGATATAATTTATTTACCAGGGTAGGATTGTTCTCCAGGAAATCGGCGCGCGACTCGGTGCCTTTCAGCAGCTCCGCCACTACCTTTTTCAGGTCGAGCAGATCCTTCTTCATATCGAACAATACTTTATACAAAATATCACGCTCTGAAAAATCAGGCTCTCCGTTCTGCATCCTCACCGGCAGCTCCGATGTGCTTTGCTCGTAAGGTAGGTATTTCAGGAGGGTATGCGCATCCAGCAGGGGCTCACGTTCCAGCACCGCAATCTGTTCGGCGAGGTTCTTAAGCTGGCGGATATTCCCAGGCCATTTATAATTGCTGAGTATTGCCTGCGCATCTTCGTTCAGCTGCACGATCGGGCTACGGTATTTACCGGAGAAGTCCGACATGAACTTCCGGAATAATAAATAAATATCTTCTTTACGCTCGCGCAGGGAGGGGATCTTTAACGGAACCGTATTCAAACGGTAATACAGGTCTTCCCTGAATTTCCCTTTCTGAACGGCATCGTATACATTCACATTCGTTGCCGCGACTACACGCACATTCGTTTTCTGCACTTTAGATGAGCCCACACGCAGGTATTCGCCCGTTTCGAGCACACGCAACAAACGCGCCTGTGTACCCAGGGGAAGCTCTGCCACCTCATCCAGGAAGATCGTCCCGCCGTTCACCACCTCAAAGTATCCTTTGCGCGCCTCATGCGCCCCGGTAAAGGAACCTTTTTCATGTCCGAAAAGCTCCGAATCGATGGTACCCTCGGGAATAGCGCCGCAGTTCACCGCGATGAAGGGACCGTGCTTGCGGGCGCTGAGCTGATGGATGATCTGTGAGAAAACCTCCTTACCACTTCCGCTTTCACCGGTAATCAATACCGAAATATCTGTAGGCGCCACCTGTACCGCTGTGTCAATGGCACGATTCAGCAGGGGTGAGTTCCCTATAATTCCAAACCTGTTCTTTATTTCCTGTAATTCCATATAGATCCTTTCTTTAGGCACTATCCCTTAGGCGACAATGCTACCCATCAGCGTCGCCGATGTGCATCGCTCTATCTTCACATTCACATAATCTCCCGGTTTATACTGGTCCATTTTAGGGAAGATCACGACCGCGTTCTGATCACTCCTTCCTGAAAAATCATCCTGCGATTTTTTGGAGGTTCCTTCGATCAGCACCTGGTAGGTTTTGCCGATACATTGCTGCAGGCGTTCCAGCTGGTGCACATGCTGCAAGGCTACGATCTGCTTTAAGCGTTCGCCCTTTACATCCTCCGGCACATCATCCGCGTACTTCTTCGCTGCCGGGGTACCCGGACGTTCCGAATAGATGAACATATAGGCGAAATCGAATTTCACATATTCCATCAGGCTCAGGGTATCCTGGTGCTCTTCTTCCGTTTCCGAGCAGAAACCGGTGATCATATCGGTGGAGATAGCGCATTCAGGCATGATCCTGCGGATGGCGTTAATACGGTCGATATACCACTCGCGGTCGTAAGTACGATTCATCATTTCCAGGATGCGGGAATTTCCCGATTGTACCGGCAGGTGAATATACTTGCAGATGTTCGCATGCCTCGACATGGTGTGAAGCACTTCATCCGTAATATCTTTAGGGTGTGATGTAGAGAACCGGATACGCATCAGGGGACTTACGGCGGATACCATTTCCAGTAAGCCGGCAAAGTTCACCTGTTCCGTACCCTCTTCGTTCTGCCATTTGTAGGAATCGACATTTTGTCCCAGCAGGGTAACCTCGCGGTATCCCTGCTCAAAGAGCTCCTCTACTTCTTTATAGATCGAGTGCGCATCGCGGCTGCGCTCGCGGCCCCGTGTGAACGGCACCACGCAGAAGGAGCACATATTGTCGCAGCCCCTCATGATCGACACAAAAGCGGAGATGCCATTCGTGTTCAGTCGTACCGGGCTGATGTCTGCATAGGTTTCCTCGCGGGAGAGCAGTACGTTCACGGCACGGTCGCCTTCGTCTACACGGCCGATCAATCCCGGCAGGTCGCGGTACGCGTCCGGGCCGATCACCACATCTACCAGCTTTTCTTCTTCCAGGAACTTCGCTTTCAGACGCTCGGCCATACAGCCCAACACGCCTACGATCATCCCGGGATTCGCTTTCTTTACGGCGCCGAATTCTTTCAGGCGGTTACGCACGCGCTGCTCCGCATTTTCGCGGATCGAGCAGGTGTTGATAAACACGACATCCGCTTCCCTGAATTCATCCGTCGTTACAAAACCCATATCCGACATGATCGAAGCCACGATCTCCGAATCTGAAAAGTTCATGGCGCAGCCATAACTTTCAATATAAAATTTACGGGCATCGATAAGACCCGGCTTTGTATCAAGCATTAATACTTCTCCCTGGCGGGATTCGTCATGATCCTTTAATCCTATGTTTTTTATCGCTTGCATGATCTGATTAAGAATCGCAAATTTAATATAATTATTCCGAAAGAATGCCAGTTTGGCAGACTTAAACGCCGCTTTCGCTAAGAATTTTGATATATTGCAGCTACAATTAAACCTATGATCCTGAAGAAGTACCGTTTATGGAGGAATCTCCTGATTTTCTTCCTGACAACCGCTTTCCTGGTGGTTCTGACGGGCATTTTACTGGCCAGGTACTGGAACCCGATCCTGGTCAGCGCCCTTAAAAAAACGGTACACACCAGCACTTCAGGGCTGTATCGCATCGATTTCTCTAAAATGTCGATCAACCTGTTCACCGGGAATATCTATTTTAAAGACTTTAAGCTGATCCCAGATACGGCCGTGTACCAGAAATTAAGGCTGATCGACAAAGCTCCGCCTTATCTCTACGAGATCAGCGTTTCGGATATCCGCTTTAAACGCATTCACCCCTGGAAGATCTACGAGGAACACGCGCTCGATATCAGTGAGATCAGGATCAACAAGCCCGATATTAAGGTGATCAGCAAATTCCAGAAGCGCGATGATACCAGCGGCTCGGTGCTGAAAAACCCTTATGAACTGATCCGTAACCTGATCCCGTCCGTACAGGTGAACCTGATCCAGCTGAACGACATTCATTTCACCTATGTACAGGAACGGCTATGGGTCAGCGAAAGCAATGAAGTACAGGTGAAGCAGATCCGGGTAGAAGAGCTTCGCATCGACTCGATGGCCCAGTTCGATACCAGCCGGCCGTTCTATGCCAGGGACATCCAGGTATTGGTGAAAGATTTCAGCCATGTAATGCCGGATAATATTCATACCCTGAGCTTCAGCGATGCCTTGCTTTCCACGGCAAGCTCGTCTGTCGGCTTTTCAAATTTCCGTTACTTCCCCAAATATCCTGAACAGGCTTATGCCAGGCATTTTGCAACCCGCAAAGAACGTTATGATATCGGTATTCACGACATGACCTTTTCAGGGATCGACTTTATCCGGCTCATCAATTACCAGCAATTGCACGTCGATCAGCTGGCGATCAACAAGCTGCTCCTAAAGGGCTTTATCGATAAGCAGAAACCAGTTGATCCGCATAAGGTATTCCGTTTCCCGCAGGAAGTGGTGAAGCGCATCAAGCTCCCTTTCGAGATCGACCGGGTGACCATTGCCTCTTCCGATATTCACTATTCGGAGGTAGATGTACGCAGCGGGGTGCAGTGGCGGATCTTCTTCACAAAAACAGATGCCGATATCAGGAACTTCAGCAACGACAGCACGTACCGTGCCACGCACCCGTACTGCACGGCCAATCTCAATACATTGTTCATGAACGAAGCGAGCATTAAAACGACCTTCCGGTTCGATCACCTGCGCAAAGAATCTCCTTTTGTCTGCAAGGCTGAGATCGGGCCTTTCAGGTTCCGCAAGCTGAACGACCTGCTGGCTCCGCTTACCAAGGTTGAATCTTCTTCGGGGCAGCTTGACAGGATGAACGTGGAGATCCATGGTGATATTTACAATGCGAGAGCGAAGATGACCTTCCTGTATAACGACCTCAAGATCCGGGTGCTGAAAGCCGACGATGAGGCCAACAGCTTCCGGTCGCAGGGCTTGATCTCACTTCTTGCGAACGCGTTGGTGGTGAAAAGAAGCAACCCCGACCAACATGGCACACGCACAGTAAATGTGTATTACAAACGGATGGAAGACCAGAGCTTTTTCGGTTTTATCTGGAAAACCATGCTGAGGGGAATCAAAGAGAGCATCGGCCTCGATCATAAAACGGAAGAAGAGATCAGGCAGCGGGTAAGCACGCTGAAAGCATTGCGCAGAGAGCTCACCGAGCTGAAAGAGGAACGGATGGAGCGCAGGGGCGAACGGATAGAGAACCGCAGAAGGCGGAAGGAAAAACGCACGGAACGGTCTCAGCGCAGGATGGTGCATGAAGCCGGCACCGTACCCGAAAACAAATGATCAGCCATACACGTTAAAAATCAAAACATCAGCTTATGAAATCCTTATTATCCATATTCACTTTTTTATCAGCATGCATAGGTATGAACGAGATCAAAAGTAAACCGGCCGACGCAGGTGAGCCTGCAGGCGGAAAATCATTTTATGATTTTAGAATGAAATCACTCGACGGAGAAGAGATCGATTTCAGCCGTTACCGCGGCAAGAAAGTATTACTCGTAAACACTGCTTCCGAATGCGGCTACACTCCACAATACGAGAAGCTGCAAAAGCTGAACGAGCAGTACGGAGAAAAGGTAGTGATCCTCGGGTTCCCTGCCAATAATTTCGGCGGACAGGAGCCGGGAAGCAATTCCGAGATTAAGCAATTCTGCTCTAAGAACTATGGGGTTACTTTCCAGATGTTCGAAAAGGTTTCGGTTAAGGGTGATGATCAGTGCGAGCTGTACAAATGGCTGTCGACGAAGTCGGAAAACGGCTGGAACGACCAGGCTCCCAAGTGGAACTTCTGCAAATACCTGGTCAATGAAAAAGGAGAGCTTGTGAAATTTTACGCATCCTCTATCGATCCGCTATCCAAAGAAATACTGGACGCGATCAGCCAGTGATCCGCGTTAAACGAAAAAACGGGTACGTATGCGCACCCGTTTTTTTATATGGTATATGCTTATTTCGCAATCACTGATTCCACCCATCCTCTTCCCCATTCTTCAATTTCCAGGTCGGACCATAGCTCCGGGTAGAATATCCGTTTCTGGAAACGCGGAGGCAAATATTTCTGCCAGTTGGTTCCACCGGTCGCCATGATGTCGTGCGGGTCTTTCTGAAGATAACGGGCCGCCGATTTATAGTGCACCAATGGCCAGTTCACGTTGACATTGATATCGAACTGGCGCATCACATCCTTCAGCTTCTGATCGTCTGAATTCAGCGCGCGGTAGCGCGTATAAATATTGTTGTTATGCCGGGCTTTGGCAAGATCGGTAAAGGTGGGTAAGTATTTTTGCTCGAACTGGCGCAGTGTAAGGGTCTTCTTCCCGGTTTCGAGCTCGGTAGCGCCATGCTTCCAATAGATCTTGTCGATAAATTTTTCCGCGTCGAACGGATCATGACGGTATGTTTCGCGCACATCTTTATCCACAAGGTTGATCAGGTCGGTCGCATAGATCTCGATCATGCGGTATTGCCCCGACTGGAATCCGCTTGCCGGCTGGAGCGCGAGGCGGTATTTCAGGAACTGTTCCTTTTCCATACCGTCAACCATGATATCGAAGGAGCTGGTCAGCACCTGGAAATAGCGGTTGATCCGCATCATGCGTTCGTAGAAGAATTTTTCCGTGAGATCTTCTTTATCGCAGATCTGCTCACACTCGCTGAGGATCATTTTGAAATAAAGCTCCGTTACCTGGTGATACATGATGAAGATCTTTTCATCGGGGAAGAAGGTACGCGGAACCTGCAGGCTCAGCAGGGTATCGAGGTGTATATAATCCCAGTAGTTGATATATTCGGAATAGAGCAGGCCATCGAGGTATGAAGCCATATCCTGTCCTTCTTTATCAAACTTTTCCTGCAGTTTCCTGATCCTTTCTATGATCTCCGGAGAAATTTCCATGTGCTAAGCGAATAATTTAATTGAAACAATTCCCAAATATAACCCTGAAACACTTAATATGAAGTTTAAAATGATATTCAGCGCGGCCATTCCTGCCTGACCGTGCTTAAATAATTCTACGGTTTCGAACGTAAAGGCCGAATAGGTGCTGAAGCCTCCGCAGAAACCGGTAATGAGCAGGAGCTTGAGGCTTTCGTTAAGATTCAGCCGGTTCACTCCCAGCATCATGACCATTCCAAAAACGGTACAGCTCAATATATTGGAGACAAGGGTAGCAAAGGGGAAGGCTGGGGTAAGATTGATGAAAAGCCTGCTTACGCTGAAGCGGCTGACACTGCCAATGCCGCCACCGATAAAGACTAAAAGGAATTCTTTCATAGCTATGGTTCGTAGAAGGATGAATCCTGGTTCTGTTCGCTAAATTAACCAATATCTGTGGATGAAGCCTATAAAAAAAGGCCGCTTTTACGCGGCCTTTCCTGAAATACACTTGTTTACTATTTAATTATTATAACGCTGTTCCTGTGTAATATTGAGCATTTATTACCTGAGCGCCAGAATTCTTGTTTACTCTTCCGTTCACGGTGAACGTACATCCCGGTTGCATAAACTCGATCGTACCGTTGAAGTTCAGATCACCGTTAATCACTACGGATCCATATACCTTTAACACACCACCACTGTTAATGTTCAGTCCCTGGTTACATACCAATGAACCATTGGTAACGAATACCGCGTTGGTGCTCGACCAGTAGTTCAACACCAATGAACCACAGTAGTCGAATAAGCCGTTGGAATTTACATTCAGTCCGCCTAAGATGGTCGAACCGTTGAAGTATTGCTTGTCGTTCGTATTAACTGTATAATAACCGTACTGGTTAGACTGTAAAGCAGGGCGGCCTGAACAACCCGGCGCTGAGGTATTGCCTGAATTCTTCAGCTCCAGCTTAAAGATCTTTACTCCACCCTTTCCGGATGCTACATAAATGTATCCGTTGGCTGCTTTTACATAGTTTGCGGAACCACCCACATCGGCACGTCCCAATACGGCAAGCTCCGTGTTCGATATAATTACTTTACCTACTAACAGGCCGGCCGCGCCATTCGCCGCATATACATAGTTGTTATCTACAGAAACCGAGTTAGTATAGATATCGCCCGGATCTACACCGGTAATAGATGCCGGCAGGCCGATACGATCCATCATCACACCTGTTACCGGGTTCCAGTAGGTAATGCCTGCAAACCCGTTTGCTACGAGCATATTTGTTGCCCATGGCGCAATGTTT
>CALNCF010000488.1 GCA_937875035.1 uncultured Sphingobacteriaceae bacterium
ACGATTTCTCCTGAAGCTTCACAATATTCTTGATCCGGGGGTTCTGCAGACTGGTGATGGATTCTGTCATCAGGAACGATCTTTTATGCTGGCCGGAGGGATGTTGGAAAGGTCGATACCGCACTTACAATTGCCCGAACAAGCCTTTTTAGCGGTCAGGCTACGGTAGGCCATACGCCCGATATAGAACAAGGCCCCTAAAAATAATATCCCGACTAAAATCTGCTGAATCATGCACAAAAATACACTTATTCACGAAATTTTCGCCTGTGGGAATGTCATAATTACCTCATCACTAAGATAAAGATTCTGTTAAACTTTGAAAAACACACAATTTTATAATGAGAAAACGCTACCTTTGCGCCTCGAAAGTCAACTTATGCAGAAACTGAGAAATATTGCCATTATTGCCCACGTCGACCACGGTAAGACTACCATGGTAGACAAGATTTTACACCAGACTAACCAGTTTCGTGATAACCAGGAAACCGGGGAGCTGATCCTCGATAACAACGACCTCGAAAGAGAGCGCGGAATCACGATCGTTTCCAAGAACGTTGCGGTAAGATATAAAGATTACAAGATCAACATTATTGATACTCCTGGTCACGCCGACTTTGGCGGTGAAGTAGAGCGTGTATTGAAAATGGCCGATGGAGTGCTCCTGTTAGTCGATGCGTTTGAAGGCGCCATGCCTCAAACCCGCTTTGTAACACAAAAAGCGCTGTCCCTTGGATTAAAGCCGATCGTTGTTATTAATAAAGTAGACAAAGAAAACTGCCGCCCGGAAGAAGTACAGGAATCGATCTTCGAACTGTTCTTCAACCTGGAAGCAACCGAAGACCAGCTGAACTTCCCGACCCTGTATGGCTCTTCCAAGCAAGGCTGGATGAACACTACCTGGGAAACCCAGACCGAGAACATCACTCCTTTACTGGACGCCATCATCGAATTCATCCCTGCTCCGCCAATGAACGAGGGTACCCTGCAAATGCAGATCACATCCCTTGATTATTCATCTTTCGTAGGACGGATCGCCATCGGACGTATTCACCGGGGAACCATTAAAGAGAACATGCCGGTAACGCTGGTAAAGCGCGACGGCAAGAACGTGAAATCAAGAGTTAAAGAACTATACGTATTCGAAGGCCTCGGCAAGGTAAGGGTAGAAGAGGTGAAAGCCGGGGATATCTGTGCGGTTGTAGGTATTGAAGGCTTCGAGATCGGTGATACGATTGCTGATTTCGAGAACCCTGAGCCGTTAACAAATATCCACATCGACGAGCCTACGATGAACATGTTGTTTACCATCAACAACTCACCGTTCTTCGGTAAGGAAGGTAAGTTCGTTACCTCCCGTCACCTGCGCGACCGTTTGATGAAAGAGACCGAGAAGAACCTTGCCCTGCGCGTGGAAGAAACGGACTCTCCGGATTCATACCTCGTATATGGACGTGGTATCCTTCACTTGTCTATCCTGATCGAGACCATGCGTCGCGAGGGCTACGAATTACAGGTAGGCCAGCCGCAGGTAATCGTGAAAGAGATCGACGGAAAAAAATGTGAGCCGGTAGAAACCCTCATTGTTGATGTACCGGGTGAAGTATCGGGTAAGGTGATCGAGCTGGTCACACAACGTAAGGGTGAATTACTGGTGATGGAACCGAAAGGCGACCTTCAGCATCTCGAATTCGAGATCCCGTCCCGCGGTATCATCGGGTTAAGAAATAACGTGCTCACAGCTACTGCCGGAGAAGCCATCATGGCGCACCGTTTCAAAGCCTACGAGCCCTGGAAAGGTACCATCCCTGGCAGGAATATGGGTGTGCTGATCTCTATGGAGAAGGGGACGACCACTGCATACTCAATCGACAAATTACAGGACAGAGGCCGGTTCTTTGTAGACCCGGGAGTAGATATTTACGAAGGTCAGATCGTTGGAGAGCACTCCAGGGATAATGACTTAGTAGTAAACATTACGAAGGGTAAGCAGCTGACCAACTTCCGTACAACCAGCAAGGACGATGCAACGAAAATCGCGCCGGCCATTAAATTCTCGTTGGAAGAAACCATGGAGTATATCCAGAGCGACGAGTATATGGAAGTAACCCCGCAGTCGATCCGTATCAGGAAGATCTACTTAACAGAGAACGAAAGAGCGAGAAACAAGAAGCAGTTTTCTTAATCGCCCTCTTCATATCATACCGGAAGTCCCGCCCAGCAGCGGGACTTCTTTTTTGCAGCATACCCTGGCAGCTTCTGTAAACGAATAGACTTTGCCTCGTCCGCTCTTTGTCTTTTTATAATAATGATGTAGGTTTGAGTACAAATACGCTTATGCAGACCACCGACCTATATACCATCTATCTCCGGCACCCGCAGATCAGCACCGATACACGCCAGATCATACCCGGCGGAATATTTTTTGCCCTGAAGGGCGGGAATTTCAACGGGAATGACTTCGCCGCGCAGGCGCTCGATGCAGGCGCCGCATACGTGGTGATCGATGAGCCCCGCATAAAAAAGGATGGGCGCTACCTCCTGACCGACGATGTGCTGACGGCCTTACAGGACCTGGCACGCCACCATCGCAGACAGCTGAAGATCCCTTTTATAGGCATCACCGGGAGTAATGGAAAGACAACCACGACCAGCCTGATATATCATATACTGAAATCGGCGGGGCTGAATGTAGGA
>CALNCF010000489.1 GCA_937875035.1 uncultured Sphingobacteriaceae bacterium
CCTGATCTCAAGCCGCTTCACCATCGAAGCCCCGATCGTAAAAGACAAAAGCTCATTCATAGTGGCCGGCCGCCGTTCGTATGGCGACCTCTTCCTGAAGCTGTCACCCGACGAAGACCTGCGGGATAACGGCGCTTATTTCTATGATCTGAGCGCGAAGGTGAACTATACCATCGACGACAAGAACCGGGTATACCTCTCAGGTTATTTCGGACGGGATGTATTCAGCTTCGGCGACCAGTTTAACATGAGCTGGGGAAATGCGACAGGTACCGTACGCTGGAACCACCTGTTCAACCAGCGCCTGTTCTCGAACCTGACCCTGGTATACAGCGATTTCGATTACTCGCTGGGCATACCTAAAGGCGCGCAGGCTTTTTCATGGAAATCGAATATCCTGAATTACAGTCCGAAAATGGACTTCACCTATTACGCCAACTCCAGCAATACCCTCACCTTCGGAGCAAGCACCATCTTCTACGATTTCCACCCGGGTAAAGTAACTCCGGAAAGCCCGGAGTCTATTTTCAGGCCCCTGGAGATGGCCCGCCAGCGGGGTAATGAGTATGCCATGTACATCGACAACGAGCAAAAGATCACCTCTCTTTTCAGCATTCAGTACGGAGTACGTTTCTCCGCCTTCGATTATTTAGGCGAACACTATATCTACGATTACAACGACAATGGCACGGAGCGCAAGCTGCCAACGAACGGGCGTTATTACGGTAAGGGAAAATCCATCGCGTTCTACCCGAACCTCGAGCCCCGCTTCGGAGCTAACTATACCCTGAACGAATTCAGTTCCCTGAAGTTCAGCTACAATCACATGGTGCAGTACATTCACCTGATCTCCGGAACCACTGCTGCCTCTCCTACCGATGTATGGAGCCCGAGCACCAATAATATCAAGCCGGAGCTGGCCGACCAGGTAGCGCTGGGCTATTTCCGCAATTTCCAGAAAGATAAATACGAAGCATCCGTAGAAGCCTTTTACAAGACCATGGACAACCAGATCGATTACGTGAACGGCGCGCAGCTCCTCCTGAATGAGAACCTCGAAGCCGAGCTGTTGTATGGCAAGGGCAGAGCCTACGGACTGGAATTCTATGCGAAAAAGAATGAAGGACGTTTCCATGGGTTCATCAGCTACACCCTGTCGCGCAGCGAACGCAAGATCAGCGGACTGAACAACGACAAATATTACCCGGCCAAGTACGACAAGACACACAGCCTTTCGGTTGTAGGGATGTACGACCTGAACAAACGCCTGAGCTTCTCCGGGAACTTCTCCTACGGAACAGGTGTGGCGACCACCTTCCCGAATGCGCGGTATGAATATGGCGGGCTGATCGTTCCGCACAACTCCAACAATACCCGGAACAATTACCGCGTACCGGCCTATCACCGTCTCGACATAGCAGCCACCCTGAAGAACAAGGTGAAAGCAGGACGCAAGTTTGAAAGCGAGTGGGTATTCTCCGTGTACAATGTGTATGCGCGACGAAACGCGTTCTCCGTATACTTCCGCCAGAACGACGAGAATCCGAAGCTGACCGAAGCCGTACGCTTGTCCGTATTCGGATCGATGTTGCCATCGGTTACCTATAACTTCAAATTCTAACAGGGAATGAAAAGAATGGAAAAACGTTTAACAGAAAGAATCATGAAAACAAGATATATCATACTATCGGGACTGATCGCAGCCATGTCGTTGAGCGCGTGCGAAGATGTGATCGACGTAAAGCTCGACAACGGAGAAACACTGCTCGTGGTGGATGGCTATGTGAACGACGACACCACCCGGAACTATACCGTTACCCTGAGCACCACGGCTCCCTATTTCGACGGTAATACAACGCCTCGTGTATCAGGGGCTTTTGTAGAGATCACCGAACGGGACAGCCTCGGCCAGCTCAGGGCTATAGATACCCTGCAGGAGCAGGTTCCGGGCTCAGGCGATTACATCAGCTCGAAGCTGAAAGGCCGGACGGGCAACACGTACCAGCTCATTGTACGGGCCCTGGGTGAAGAGTACCGCGCGGAAACGGAGATCAGACGTATCCCCGAGATCGATTCCCTCACCTTCGAATACCGCGAGAAATCGATCATGGGTGATGCGGGCTATATCGGCAAATACAGCGGTCCGGAGCCGGTAGGCGTAGGCGATTACTACCGCCTTGTGGTATACCGCAACGGGGAAATGCTGAACAAGCCCTTCGATCTCACTTATGTATCGGATGAAATGGTCGACGGAAAATACATCGGGAACCTGGAGATCAATTTCGAACCCTTTCAGAAAGGTGATGTGATCCGGGCGGAAATGAGGACCATAACCCGGGATCAGTTCTATTTCTACGCGGAGCTGGGCGCCCAGGTAGCTAATGGCGGGTTGTTTGCCAATCCCCCGGCGAATGTACGTACCAACCTGAAAAACACCAGTCCGGGAGGTAAACCGGCCGTAGGTTATTTCGGCGGATACGGCATGAGAGCCCTTACCCGGGTAGCCGAATAAGGCAATTGAAAAAATAAATACATAAAAGATGGCGTTCCTATTTTCAGAAACGCCATCTTTTGTTAATTTTGCAGTCCTTTACATACCCAGGTGGTGAAATTGGTAGACATACCATCTTGAGGGGGTGGCGCCGCGAGGCTTGCGAGTTCGAATCTCGTCCTGGGTACATTTACAACGAAAGCTTCCTGTTCCGGGAAGCTTTTCGCTTTTCGGATATCGCCTGTCACTTGTACACGCTTGAAAAAACAGAGTTATTAATTCAAGAAGGAGCAGATATTCCCGTAACAAGCCCCAGGCTATCCGCTGAATTCACATTTATCTCACCTTCTTCTAAACAAACTCTGTGATTATTAGGTTATCTTTGCGATTATTTTTGCCTTATGAGTAAACACGGAAGAATTTTAGTAGCCATGAGCGGGGGTGTTGACAGTTCTGTTGCAGCGGTAATGCTGCATGAACAGGGGTATGAGGTTATTGGGATCACCATGAAAACATGGGATTATGCCTCTTCCGGCAGCTCATCCAAGGAAACAGGCTGCTGCAGCCTCGACTCTATTAATGATGCCCGCGCGCTGGCGGTAGCCTATGGCTTCCCCCATTACATCCTCGATATCCGGAGTGAGTTCGGGAACTTTGTGATCGACAATTTCGTGGATGAGTACCTGGCCGGGCGTACCCCGAACCCCTGCGTACTCTGCAATACACATATCAAGTGGGAAGCGCTGATCAAACGCGCCAATGCCCTCGAATGCGAATTCATCGCCACCGGGCATTATGCCAATATCCGGAACGAGAACGACCGTTATGTCATCTCCAAGGGTAAGGATGAGAACAAAGACCAGTCGTACGTGCTCTGGGGCGTTTCGCAACAGAACCTCGCGCGTACCCTCCTGCCTTTAGGCAAATACCATAAGACAGAGATCAAGCAGATGGCCATGGATATGGGACAGAAAGAACTGGCTGCCAAAAGCGAAAGCTACGAGATCTGTTTCGTACCCGACAACGATTACCGTGCCTTCCTGAAGCACAATGTGCCCGGGCTGGAAGATCGTGTGGATGGCGGAGAATTTGTACTG
>CALNCF010000490.1 GCA_937875035.1 uncultured Sphingobacteriaceae bacterium
GGATGAGTTCATGCCGGTGATCAGGAAGGCATTGACAGCATACATCATTAAGCGCACGCCACGACATAACGCGGTGCTGATCGGGCATAACATCGGTGGCTTTTACGGCTTGTGGATCAATGCTGAAAATCCCGGGCTGATCTGTAAGCTGATCGTAGTTGATGTGATGCCTTTCATCGCGGCCATTACCGACAGCACGGCCACGGAGGCTTTGGTGAAGGCAGAGCTCGAGCCGATGAAAGACAGCTACCAGTATGCGGACGACAAGATGTTCGCTTTCCAGCAGAAGCGTATGCTGGCAACGATGATCACTGATACCCTCCAGGTAAACCGTGCCCTGCAATGGGCCCTTGCTTCAGATCGCAAAACCATGACCGTATCTATGATCGAGACGATGACCAAAGACCTTCGCCCGGATTTAGGAGCGATCAAAAACCCAGTGCTTGTGCTTGGCGCCTGGGCGGGACCTTATGCCGAATACCCAGAGCTTGGACCGGAGAAGATTCGCGAGCGTTATGAAAAGCAATACCGTAACCTGCTGACGGCACGTATCGAGATGATCGAGCGTAGCCGGCATTTTATTATGCTCGATCAGCCGCTGGAGCTGCGTAAGATGACCGGGCATTTCCTGAAAGAAAAAGGTCATCAGCAGCGAGGCGGATCCGCCACTCTTTAGGGTAAGCATTGTTGACCCGGTTAGGCAGGATCTTCGCCCAGCCGATCACCGCACCCATATAATCGATCAGGTACCAGCCTTTTGCATAACCGGGAATTTTGATGTCTTTCTTCTGAAGATAGGCGATGGCATCATCAAGTCCGAGCGATACGGCCGGTAATGTTTTCTTACGGATGAGGCTGAGAGCGAAAGCGTGCGCAGGGATCAGCTCTTCATGCATGACCTGGCCCAGGTCAGTCCCGAACAAGCGGATATGCAGGGAAGTATTTAAGAGGCCGGTCATCTCGTCGGAGACCGACGCGGGTATGGCAAGGATCTGTTCCTTATGCTGGATGAAACGGAGGCTGTCCGGGTCTTCCAGGTATTCCTTTACTACCTCCATATTTTTTTTCGAAGGGATGCTGATCTTTTTGGAAGGCCTGGGCCAATGACCCTCTGCTTCGTCTTCCGGCTTTTCAAGGATGGCGGCGAAGAAGCCCTCTCCCCTGGTCTTATGCGGATAGAAACGGTAGGCATAGGTATCCGCTTTCGGGATACTTTCTGTAACACCCCATGCCGGATCGAGCATTGTTTTAAGGGAACGGAAGCCCTGCTCATTGCACAGGCGCAGCACCTGCTGCTCGTTCTCTTCTTCATTATAGGTGCAGGTCGAATAAATAAGATGACCTCCCGGCTTCACCAGGGATGCCGCCTGTTCCAGGATTCGTTTCTGGCGCGACGCGCAAAGCTGCACATGGTTCTCCGACCATTCGTTCACGGCATTCGGATCTTTACGGAACATGCCTTCTCCCGAGCAGGGCGCATCCACGAGCACCAGGTCGAAGCAGCTTTCGAGCGCCTGGAAATGCTCCGGGTCGTTATTCGTTACCACGACATTGGAACGCCCCCAGCGTGTTATATTTTCAGCAAGGATGGTAGCACGGCTTCCGATCACCTCGTTGCTGATGAGGATGCTGTTGTCATTGATCATCGAAAGCAGGTGCGTGCTCTTTCCTCCCGGCGCGGCACAGAGATCGAGCACTTTCAAAGACCGCTCGGTTTGGATATGTTGTTTCACTAATTCTTCGATGAACATCGAAGAGGCTTCCTGTACATAATACGACCCTGCATGAAAAAAGGGGTCGAAGATAAATGAAGGACGTTCGTTAAGGTACCAGGCTGCAGTTGCCCAGGGTATGGCTTGCAGGTCTCCGGAGAGAATGGTTGGCGGGTGGTTATTCTTTGAATGATTGAGCCGGAACGATACAGGGGCTTTTTGTTCCAGCGCATCGAAGAAGAAGTCCGACTCTCCTGGTAACTTGAGCTGCATACGTTCCTGGAATGCAGCGGGTAAGGTGCTTTTCATGCTGCCCAAAATAGAAAAATATGGCGGTCCGGGCAATAGGAGGGATCATCAGCCCGTCATATTTCGGTAATAAGGAGATGCGTGTCCTGCTTTCAAACAAAAACTTTACAGGAGCCAGTCTCCCCGATCGCTTTGTTTTTTGTTTACCTTTAGCTAACATTATCGACTATGTACAAGAAAATATTACCGGCTATCATCATAGCCATGTCTACCGCTATATTGATCAGCTTCAGCTATGCCGATAAACCGGAAACGCTGAAGCCCGATGCCAACCAATCGGAAGTATCCCGCCAGATCGCTAATCTCATCATGTTCTATCACTATAAAAAAGTGCCGATCAACGACTCGCTTTCTTCGGTGATCTTCGATAATTATATGAAGAACCTCGATGGTAACCGCACGTACCTGCTGGCTTCGGATCTGAAGGATTTTGAACGTTTCCGCTTTTCGCTGGACGATGATATCAGGTCGGGAAATCTCGACCCGGTATTCTACATGTATAATATTTTCCAGGAGCGTTTTGAAGGACGCATCCGCTATGTGATCGATCACGCGGATATGAAACCGGACTTCAAGCAGAACGAACGTTTCCAGTATAACCGTGAGAAAGAGAGCTGGATGGCAAGCCCTGCCGAGATGGACCAGTTCTGGAACAAACGGATCAAGTACGAGCTGCTGAACCTGAAGCTGGCCGGGTCGGATTCCATAAAGAGCGTGGAAACGCTGAAGAAGCGTTATGAAAACATTCTTTCCCAGTCTAACAAGTCGAACAGCTACGATGTGTTCCAGCAGTTCATGTCGGCCTTTACCGAATCCATCGACCCGCATACGAATTATTTCAACCCGAATAATGCCGCGAACTTTAACGTGGATATGGCGCGTTCGCTCGAAGGCATCGGCGCTACGTTGCGTATGGATAACGACTTTGTAACGGTGAATTCCATTGTTCCGGGCGGGCCTGCGGATAAAAGCAAGCAGATCAGCATCGATGATAAATTCGTTGCCGTGGCGCAGGGTAAGGATGGTGAGTTTACAGATATTGTAGGCTGGAGGCTTGATAATGCTATACAGCTGATCCGTGGCGCCAAGGGTACAGTGGTGCGCCTGAAAGTGATCCCGAAAGGACAGGATATTTCCGCCGCTCCGAAAGTAGTGGAGCTGGTGAGAGAGAAGATCGTTTTGCAGGATCAGTCGGCGAAGCGTTCGATCCGTACCGTAAAATCAGGGGCTAAGACCTATAAGATCGGGATCGTAGAGATCCCTGCGTTCTATGTGGATTTTAAAGCATACCAGTCGGGCGATCCGAACTATAAAAGTACCACCCGCGATGTACGCCTCCTGCTCGACACCCTGAAAGCGGAGAAAGTAGATGCGGTTATCGTCGACCTGAGGTCTAACGGGGGTGGCTCGCTGATGGAAGCCATCGACCTGACAGGCCTGTTCATTAAAAGCGGTCCGGTGGTGCAGGTGAGGAATACTTCGAACCAGGTGGATGTGGGAGAGGATGACGATCCTTCGATCTCCTGGGAAGGACCGATGGCTGTTATGGTGGATCGTTTCAGCGCCTCAGCTTCCGAGATCTTTGCAGGCGCCATACAGGATTATGGAAGAGGGATTATAATCGGTACGCAAACCTATGGCAAGGGTACGGTGCAGAACAGCATCGACCTCGATAAGGTGATGGGTAAGGAAAAAGCTTCTTCAAAGAACGCGCAGATCGTTGGGAAGACCAATGATTCCGGGCAGATCAATTTAACGATCGCTAAGTTTTACCGTATTAACGGGAGCAGCACACAGCATAAGGGAGTGACTCCGGATATCCAGTTCCCAATGATCTACCCGGCGGATAAATACGGAGAGAGCTCGGAGCCGGCGGCCTTGCCCTGGGATGTGATCGCATCTGCCAATTATAAAAAGCTGAACGATCTTTCGGGCATTGATAAGCAATTGCAGGCTCAGCACGAAAAACGCATGAAAGCCAGCAAGGAATACGCGTACCTCCTCGACGATATCAAAGAGTTCCGCGCGAAAGACAGTGAAAAGAGTGTAAGCCTGAACGAAGACCAATTGAAGAAAGAACGTGAAGATAAAGATCTGCAACGCGAAAATGAGCGTCGCGCGGCCCGTGGGTTGGAGCCTTTGAAAAAAGGAGATCCGAAGCCTAAGGGAGAAAAGCCTTTCGACTTTATGCTGGATGAGAGCTGTGAAATTCTTGCGGATTACCTGAAGCTCAGCAAATAGGAAACAAACAAGAACTGCGGCCCTGAGCCGCAGTTCTTGTTTAGATCAGTCATTTGCCCGGTGGTAGAAGATATGCACGAGCCCGCTGCTGTATGATTCGGTGCGGTACACCTTTAGTTTCTGCTGTTTGAGCGACCCTTTAAAAAGAGGGATGCCTTCACCAAGGATCAGCGGATGAAAGGCGATGATGTATTCGTCGATCAGTCCTTCGTTATGAAGAAGAGCAATGATCTCTCCGCCTCCAACCAGGAAAATATCCTTTCCTTCCTCTTCTTTTAATTGTCTTACAAAGCCAGGAATATCATCATGAATAAATGTGACATAAGGGGTTTTCTCCCGCGAACTCTTCCGGGTAAAAACATAATTTGTTTTGTCCTTATAATAGAAGTCTTCGCTCAGCCCCAGTATAAGCTTATAGCTTTTATGGCCCATTAAGGTCGTGTCGACATTTTCATAAAAGGGTGTGTAGTTGTAATCCTGGTCGGTGAACAGCCAGTCGATCTCTTCATTCTTTCCCGCAATATAGCCATCGAGGCTGCACGCGATAAACAGTTTTATTTTTCTCATAGTACAGGTAGTTGTTCTGCGAATATAACTAATCATTTATACCCATAAGGTGTATTAATATTAGATAATTATATCTTTGATATGTGCCAAATTCTGTTAAGTTACTCCGGAATTCGCCACATTGCCAAACTGTAAACTGGAATTGCTTTCGGAACAACAAGATAAAAATAAACCTATTGAGCAAGAGATCAGATAAAATCGATAGATTCAAAATATTTACCACTGAGACAGGTAAACTACAAATGCTAATTCCAATTGAATGGGAGTACAAAAATCCATCCTTATACAAGACAGATAAAAAAGCCCCCGAGTCATTCGGAAAATACGACAAAATGCTTGGAGCATTTCAAGTTAGTTGTAAGGAAGTCAACGAACATATTTCTGGAATCATTACTGCAAATAAATTGGCTATACAATCGTCTGACAAAGGCAAATTAGATTTTCAGGATAAATTGTTTGTGATACATAATAGTCACCACTATATGTGGTTATGTGCAGTTGATGACCATTTTATTCTCGTGACATACATAGTGAACACAAGGCAACATAATTTTAAGAGAGGAATTTTAGAGTTCAAGCAAGTCAGAGATGCTTTAGCAACAATTAAGTTTATTAAGCCACAGTTTCGTGACATTGTAATTGCACGGAATCGGTACACCCTTTTCATGTCATCAATTGCAGCCACAATTGACCTAAGGAATAGAGCGATTGAAAATGGATCATTTATAGAATTTATAATTTTAACTGCAAATTATATTGATGCCTTATTGAGGTCGGCTATTGTTTTGACCGATCAACTTGAGCAAAGTAATTCTGACATTGACATCACTGTGTTATTTCAGAGCGAAACAGACAAACCCATAATGGAGAAGGAAATATACAAGAGAGCATTAGAAAGAAGTATAATAGACGAAAAACTCTTTGATGAATTAACTGAATTATACAATGAAAGAAACAAAGTAGTTCACAGATATATAATCACCGACATTAGAACGGAAGACATGCTGGGAATTTCCTTTAGATACGACGATCTTGGCGACAAAGTGTTGGCTTTGATTAGTTCGTTAGAGAAGAAACAATTCGAACAAAAAATTGGACTTTATGGTCAGGGTATAGAGCCTGGGACTGAATCGAAAGACGAATTAAAGATAAAATTACAATATCAACTTATGGACAAGCACGGCCGGATAAAATTACCTGAAAGGAGGAAATAAAAGGATACATTTTAGACCAAGCACTACCGCCAACATGGGTTTGACTAAAAGCGGACTGACATTCTTGGTAAATAGTGGTACACTGAAATATATTATTACCCGTAACCGGGATAACAGAGATGATTATGGGGTACGATGATCCTCCTGTTTAGTACAGTTCTCCGTATCGAGGTTGATGTAGATAAGCCCGCCCTTTTTGAGCTTGTAATTCTTGTAATAGTGTGTTTTCTTCGGTACCCGGGTTATTTCGATGCTGGCATGATAATAGGTTTCATCGCCATCTTGCTCTGTTCTTTTGGAATAGATCGTACCCTCGATTCTGCTTTCGCTGCTGAGAATGTCCGCGATTTCCTGGGGAGGGATCCACACGGAGCTTCTGCGCTCTTCTCCCGGAACAAAGATGCAGTATACGGCATCGCCTGCTTTCAATGACTCGTAAAGTTGCCTCGTCTTCAGCTTCTTTTCCTGCTGCTGACGGGTAGCGGTCTGTTCCTGCTCACGTATATTTTCTATGAGCCGCGTGATGTCTGCGGGTACTCCTCGCAGCCGGCGGTGATAAGATACCAGCGTAATGTAAAGCATGCTTTTCGCATCTTGTATATCTTGCGAACGGAACCAGCTATGAAGCGCTGACGCGTTGCTTTCCAGCCGCCAGCTATTGATGATCGTGCTGCTTTGCGTATTGAAAATATGATTGACCATTTGCTGTTCGGGACCATTCATGAAGCTGTCCCTACGGCTTTCCGTCCAGGTGCAGTCCAGTGTCTTCATCGCATCGGCCAGGCTGTACGGCAGGTAGCCTGGTAAACGGTGTAGCTCACAGGAGTCCTGCGCATAAGAGCCTGATCCTGCAAAGAGGATAATGCAAAGCAGGATATGGCGGAGCTTATTCACCCAGGAGATTTCTAAGCAGGTCCATTTCATCGTTCATTTCACGTGCGGGAACCGACAAGGAATCGGTAATGACATAGTTCCGCGCCGGACCGCGTAGCACGACGGAATGAAATAAATTCGTCGTGTCGCTTTCGCTGATCTTCCCCCGCTTCAGCATCAGCCCGCTGATCAGCTTAAAATGCCCGGCGAGGTAGGGTTTCATCTGCCCGGTTCCGGTAAACGAGTATTTGAATTTTTTAGGCTTCGGAACGATGCTCGCGAGGAAAATGCTTTCGCCAAGGCTGAGCTGCGAAGGTCTTTTGTGAAAATAAAAGCGGGAGGCTTCACCGATGCCGTATACATCCGGCGCCCACTCGATAATGTTCAGGTATACTTCGAACATGCGCTCTTTGGAGCTGATCCGGTTGTTTTCGATAAGCCATACGATCATGGCTTCTTCGAGCTTACGAAGAATGGTCTTGTTCCTGTTGAGGAATACATTCTTTACCAGTTGCATAGAGATGGTGCTGCCACCTCTTTTAAATCTCCCGGCGACCATATTCGTGGCAATGGATTGACGCAGCGCTTCCATGTAAAAGCCGCGATGTGAAAAGAACGAAGGGTCTTCGGAAGTGAGTATGGCATCGCGCAGGTAATGGGAGATCTGGTCCAGCGGAGTGAAATCGCTGTTGCCTGGTCCGACAAGGATCGGACGTGCCGGCCGTCCATATTCGAACGGAGTGTACACGAAGTCGCCATTGATCTTTGCGAAATTGGTATTTCCGAAGGAATGGATCCTGAAATTATCTTTTACGAAGCCGGCATCAAAACGGCAGGACCAAGGGTTCTGCTCATCGAGAAAAAGGTTGACATGACAAGCGAGATTGCCGCTTACCTGGATACCCTCGACCGACTTGAACAAACCCACCGGAATGGAGTTGAAGAAATCCTGCGCAGGCATCTGGCCGGTATGAACATCGATCTCGTAGATCTTAGACTGGCCCAGGGTGTATTTTAAAAAGGTGTGCGCTTTGATCTGCCCGAGGAATGCCACGGAAGAGGAGTCGACAGAAACATAATTCTCTCCCACGAACATATTGCAATCGATGGACGCGTGGTTGACCACGATGTCGTCGAGCGCGATCTTGGGATGATTGATGAGCAGGTTCCGGATCGACCAGTTGCCGAATATCCTGAGCTGTCCCTGCTCAAACGCGATCCGGTCCATGCGGGTAGAGATGGTATCGAAGCTGAGCTTCAACCCGAACTTCTGTTCAATGTATGGCAGCTCTACTTTTTTCTGTTCCGCGTAAAACCGGAGATCCAGGTTCTTATCCGAAGGGTCGATCATACCTTCGGCATGCCAGGTGGCTTCCTTCCCGTTCAGCCTGATGGTTGATTGCAGCTGATGCCTGCTGATCGTAATGAAATCAGCGTGAATATCGAATTTCTTTTCATCGTCGATCACCGCCAGGGTATAGTCGCGGATCTCCATTTCATCGGGAACTTTGTAGAGAATTTTATTGATAAGGTTATTGGCCAAGCGTGCCAGGTTGATCCTGACATCGGTGCGCGTGGTGGTATCGGCGAGACTGTCTTTTTTAAAAAGGAAATCGAAATTCCGCAGGCTGTCGCGATGGCTTAATAAAAGCCGGCCGTTGGAAGAGCTCAGCTCTTTTACCTTGATATGACCGGTAAGCAGGCGTGCCAGGCTGATCTGTACCCGGAAATTCTCAACGGTTAGCAGGGTATCCTTTCCTTCGGGAACTACGGAGATCTGCCGGAGTATAACCGCGCTCAGCCCGTCGAACGAAGCCTCGCCGATACGGATATCCAGGTGGTGCTTCTGTTTTTCTGAAGTGATCACCTTGCCGATCACCCGGTGCAGCAATGATTCGCGAACCGCAAATGCGGTAACGACCAATGCAAGGAGCAGCAGGAGAAAAATAAGCAGGATGATCCGTACACGTTTCATAAAAAGGAATTGATGTGCTAAAATAACTGATTTATTAACCCGGCGTGTATAAAACCTTATTACACGGATCATATTATGAGAAAATTCTGCCGATGCAACCGATGCCGGAATAATCGGATGACCGCCGGTCGGCGCCTGGTTTTTTCTTCTTTTGATCTGCCTGGCGGACTAAGCGATAGCAGGTTTTCTTTTCCTTTCATGCTGATTATAATGTGTACATTTGAGCCTGTTGAAACAGCTTCTCATATATGGCTTATTGTGTATGTACCTGCTTACGGCATTCCGGGCATTCGCGCCCTTTCTTTCGTACAGCCTGAACAAAGCCTATATCATAAAAGAATATTGTATTAACAAGTCGAAGCCTGAGCTGCATTGCGATGGTAAGAGGTGGGCGTGCTTCTTATGCGCATTTATTCATGAAATT
>CALNCF010000491.1 GCA_937875035.1 uncultured Sphingobacteriaceae bacterium
ACTTCGGGCAAGGGTGCCATGCATTCTTTCGATGGTACTACCTGGAGCGATGAGCAGAAAACAAACTTCGCCTATAACGGGAGCTATAAAGTGAGGAGCTTCGCCAGCTATAATAATGAAGTATATGCCTCGGGTGAATTCGCGGTGCCGACCGGGACAGGCTCGAACCTGGTACGCTGGGATGGCAATGACTGGACCGGCGTGGGACGAAAGTTCGGCAGCTTTTTTTCTACCGCTGAGATCTCCGATATGGAGGTGTTCGGCGACCGGCTGTTCATTACGGAGAAGAGCAATGTATGGGCTTTTGATGGCAGCAGCTGGGACAGTCTTTTCTACCTGCCGGATGCCAACCCGAATTTCCCTATGGTGAGCGGTGTTTACGACATGGCGGTATGGAACAATGCCCTGTATATTTCGGGGTTCTTCTACCTGAACGGAGCTTCCGAGGCATCCCTGCTGATCAGGTACGATGGCAGCACATTCAGCTCAGTGCTGAACAACCAGTCTGGTTACGAGGTGGTGAACAAGCTTGGCATTATCAATAACCGCCTGTATTTCGTTACGAAGAGATCGGCAGATGAGGGCACCTACCTGCTGAGCTATAACGGCAGCAGCAGCAGCGAGATCGATAAGCTGGCCTCGAAAGGCGACTTCGCCTTTTCGCCGGGTAATGAACATTATAATTACAGCAAGCTGTTCCAATACGGCAACGACCTGATCATTGGAGGGAACTTCCAGAAGATCGGCGGGGAAGAGATCGGCTCTATTGCCCATGCGTCCCTGTCGACCGTAGGGATCGGACAGACGACGGGAGAAGGCGCTTTCAGCCTGTACCCTAACCCTTCAAAAGGGTCATTTACATTACGTTTCAACGAAGCGGGCAGCGCGGAGCTGCGGATCCACAACCAGAACGGTCAGCTCGTAGCCGCTTGTCCGCAGGTATACTCCGGGCAAACGCTTTACCCCGAGCTTGGCCCGGGCATCTATTTCTATACCGTAGCCTGCAGCAATGGCCTGCTGAAAAAGGGTAAGCTCATCATCACCCCTTAATATCTTTGAATCCGGCAGAAGCCCGGCCGTATTCCCTCTACACGGATACCCGCCGGGCTTATTTCTGCCACCTCTGTCCGCAAGGGCATTCTCCTATCCCCTTTCCCACCCTCCGCAGAAAATACCGATTCAGAACCCTATCTTTGCCGGATGTCTAAAACATTCGAAGACTTTTCTTTTAATAAACAACTACTGACCGCCATTGAAGAGGCGGGATATACCACACCGACACCGATCCAGGAGAAGGGTATGCCCCCGATCCTGAACGGGCAGGATGTGATGGGGATCGCCCAAACGGGCACAGGTAAAACGGCGGCCTATGTGCTCCCTATCCTGATGAAGCTGCGTTATGCGCAGGGTGATGAGCCCCGTGCGCTGATCATGGCTCCTACCCGCGAGCTGGCAATGCAGATCAGCGAGCAGGTTGCCCTGTTTGCCAAACATACCGACCTGCGGCATGGCGTATTATACGGAGGCTTAGGTCCGAAGACCCAGAAAGAAATGCTTTCCAAAGGGCTCGACATCGTGATCGCTACACCCGGAAGACTGCTGGAACTGTACCTGGATAACAGCCTGGTATTAAAAAAGCTGAATACCCTCGTGATCGATGAGGCCGATAAGATGCTCGACATGGGCTTTATCCGCACCATTCACCGGGTGCTGGAAGTGATTCCCCGCAAGCGCCAGAACCTGCTGTTCTCGGCTACCATGTCGGAACGGGTGAAAAGCCTGGCCGGCGATTTTCTTGAATTTCCTACCGAGATCACCATATCGCCGCAGGCAACCCCTGCCGATACCGTGTCGCAGCGCCTGTATCACGTGCCTAACCTGAAAACCAAGGTGAACCTGTTGCTGCATTACCTGCAACATAACGACGATATGAACCGGGTGATCATCTTCTGTAAGACAAGGACCATTGCCGATAACCTGCATGGCTACCTGCAGAGAAAATTCGGTCCCGACGAGGTGAGGGTGATCCATGCCAATAAGGGGCAGAACACCAGGATCAACTCCATGAGCGATTTCAAGGAGGGCAATATCCGGATCCTGGTTTCTACAGATGTGGCCGCCCGCGGCCTCGATGTGAGCATGGTAAGCCATGTGATCAATTTCGATGTGCCCCTGATCTACGAAGATTACGTACACCGTATCGGGAGAACCGGGCGCGCCAACCAGAGCGGGGAATCCATCACGTTCTGCACCGAAGCCGAAGAATACCATATTCATAAGATCGAAAAGCTGATCCGCCAGAAAATACCCGTAAGCCCTATACCCGAGGGTGTATTCATCGACGAAACCCCTTACG
>CALNCF010000492.1 GCA_937875035.1 uncultured Sphingobacteriaceae bacterium
CTTCGTGATCATCGCTTCGGCCTATGACGAGCGTGGCGCGCACAACCTGCGGCGCCTGCTCGAAGTAATGATCGCCGGCTTCGTGATCTGCATCATCATCGTTTTTTTTACCGGGAGATATTTCACCAAGCTGATCCTGCATCCTGTATCGCTGATCAGCGAGCGTGCCAAGGAGATCTCGGAATCGAACCTGCACCTGCGCCTCGACGAAGGCAACGGACAGGATGAGCTGGCCGAGCTTTCCACAACGATCAACCACATGCTGAAGCGACTGGAAGATGCATTCGAATTGCAGAAAAGCTTTGTGAACAACGCGTCGCATGAGCTGCGTACCCCGCTCACCTCCATTATCGGGAATATCGAGGTAACCCTGGCCAAGGCGCGTACCCCCGACGATTATAAGCTGGTGCTGGAACAGATCCTGCTGGAGGCTGAGAAGCTGCACAGCCTGACCAATGGCTTGCTGAACCTCGCCCAGAGCAATATCGAATTCTCTCATTTTATTAAGGAAGAGATCCGCCTGGATGAATTGCTGATCGAGACCAACGACCAGGTAAGGGCTAACCGTGCCGGAAGTGAGATCCAACTGGCTTTCCCCGAGATGCCGGAAAATCCCTCTGTCCTGGTGATCCCCGGCGACCGCAAGCTGTTAGGGATCGCGCTGCTGAATATTATTGATAACGCCTGTAAGTTCTCCGCGCAGAAATCCGTACAAACTTCCCTGCTGATCGGGGATAAGCATATTGTGATCCGCGTACAGGATCAGGGTATCGGCATTGCGGCAGATGAGCTGCCCTTTATCTCCGAAACCTTTTACCGGGGCAGCAATGCGCGGGCCTATAATGGTTCGGGCATAGGCCTGTCGCTGTCTGATAAGATCATCCGTTTACACGGTGGCAGCCTTTCGGTACATTCCGCGCTGAACGAAGGCACGACCGTAGAGATTTCCTTCCCGCTAAGCAGGCCCTGATCTTCCTGCATTCTCATCACTTTCTAATAATTGGCTAATCAGTTTTTAATAATGCCGGGCTATGTTCGTTGCGTGATCTACAAACGCCTTACGAATAATGCCAGATAAAAAAATAATCCGAATGGTGATCCTGCTGCTCTGCTGCACCTTGCGTACGCAGGCACAGGATATGCCAGC